>CAYLJT010000271.1:0-9947 GCA_964383995.1 uncultured Polyangiaceae bacterium | reverse complement strand
CGAAGGAACTCGCCTTGCCGTCGGGAAATGTCACTCGTTGCTTGAGCGTTTCGAGTTTTGCCTGCCCGGTCACGAGTCCATAGCCCACCAATTCGACTTCGCGCTTCTCCCCCCGCTTGCCGATCGGTGGCAGGGCGGCAACGACGCGCGGCCCAGGCCCTTCCAGACGTCGGCGTAGACCTCGGGGCGCTTCAACGAGGTGCGGCGCAGAAACGTGACGAAATCGGCGGCGCTCATCTCGTCGCGCAAAAGCGACGCGTAGCTCGCCTCGCCCATCGCATGCAGCGTGGAAAACGCCGCGTCGAGCAGGGCATTGAGCGCACTGCCGGAGGCTGTCTCGGACGCCATCAACGCGGCGAGGGCTCCCGTCCAACGGTGCACGGGCGCGTCGTCCACCACGCTCGCGGGCAGCTCGAAGCGAGGCGCGTCGAGGGCCGAGACGAGGGCGCGCGTCACCGGCGCGAGGGAGCGCAGCGTGGCCCCGAAGCCGCAGTAGGTGAGCGGTGAATGACGGCTCGCGGCGTCGCCCACCAAGAGCACGCGCGGGTGCGGCGAAGCGGGCGCAGGCGTCAGGCGCGACCAGCCCGGAATGTAGCCGAAGGTTGGACGAACCATGGACCAAGCCCCCTTCTTGTAGCGGCCCATGTCGCGCGCGAAGCGCCCGTAGAGCGACAGCAACGAGCCTTCGTTTCCGGCCTTTGCGTAGTAGAAAACGTAGACCGTCGTCTCCCCCTCGCGGCCTGGAAAGGCCTCCCAAACATGTTGTCGCCCCTCGTCGGCGTCGTCGATGGTGGCCAGAATTTCGCCGACCGTTGGATCGATGCTGAGGCCCTTCAACACGCCGCCCACCGTGGGGCACACGAGGTCCGCCGAGGCATAGGGGCTCGACACCCCGCGCGCATCGAGGGCGGCCCTCGCCACGAGGTCGAAGGCTTTGCCGTTGCCCCCCGCGACGCGGATGCGCACCGCCTCGTTGCCCGCGCCGAGCCCGGCAACGGTGTGCCCATCGAGGAACGTGACGCCCAGATTTTCCGCCTTTTTTCGCGCCATTTCCAGGAGCAGCGTGGCGTCGACGGCGCAATCGAGCACGCCTCTCACCGCGTAGCTTCCGCCGCCGTGAAAGGCGCAGGTCCCCTCGCGGTAGCGAGCCACGATCAAGCGCTCGAGCTCGTCGTCCGAGACAAGTCCCGCCTCCACCAAGGCACGTAGCTCGGGGTAGCTCGCGTTCCATTCGCGGTGGCCTTGCCCCGCGCGGGCCCGCTCGATGACCGAGACAGAAAGCCCCGCGCGCGCAAGAATCGGCGCGTAAAGCAGGGAAAGTCCGCCACCCATCAGCACCACATCGCAGTGGACGCGGTCTTCTGGCTGGGGCGCTGGCACGCCAAGGGGCGGAGGGCGGGGCGCGGCCCGCACGGCATCGAGGTGGAGCAAGCGCTCCCCCAGCTCGGGTCCGAAGGCTTCACGAACGGCAGCGAGGTCGTGGGCGCTCATGACGTTGAGCCCGAGGCGTCGACCAGAAATCGCACCGGCAAGAGCGCAGGCTCTTCGGTTTTTATCGGCCTTTCGAAGCGAGCACTGAGGGCCCGGAAGAGCAACCACAGCTTGCGCGGTGCGGACACGTAGGCCCGCCGCTCTACGGTGTTGAAGCCTTGCTTTTCGATCACGCGGCCGATGTCGCTGTAGATCAGGCGCGCCGCGCGGATCGCCACACGGCAGTCGGCGGGCAGGTGGGCGACCCCCAAGTCGGAGCGGTTGTAGAGCCCTTCGGCGGCGGCGAGCAAACGTTGAACAACCTGCCCCAAAGGCCGGGAAAACCGCGGTTTCGCAAGGAAGCTCGCGGCGTCGAGCTCGGCGTCGGCGAGCCAGGACAGGGGCAAATACATGCGCCCGCGTCGCGCGTCTTCGCCCACGTCGCGTGCGATGTTGGTGAGCTGCATGGCGACCCCGAGGTCGGTCGCCCGCGCCAAGGTGGCCGGATTGCGCTCGCCCATCAGCAACGTCATGAGCACGCCGACGGTGGACGCCACGCGCGCGCAATAGCCTTCGAGGTCTTCGAGGGTCTCGTAGCGACGCCCCACCGCGTCCCATTCCAGGCCATCGATCAGCGCATCGAACACCGCACGCGGCAGCGCGAGCTCGTGCACCACCACGGTCATGGCGCGGTCGACGGGCACATCGAGGGGCCGACCTTCGTAGATGCGAAGCAGCCGATCGCGCAAGATGCCGATGGCTTTTTGAGGAGGCCCCGCGCCTTCGTCGACCAGGTCGTCCGCGACGCGGCAAAACGCGTAGAGCACGCCGGCGGGCACGCGCACGCGCTCGGGCAACAAGAGCCCCGCGGCCCAGAAGCTCTTCGAGCCCTCGCGCAACATCGCGGCGCAGCGCCGCACGTCGTCGTGGCTGGGTTTCACAAGCTCAGCGCCGGGCATCGGGCACCAACCTATCGAGCACGCGCGCCGACGAGAGCACACCGGGCACCCCTGCGCCGGGGTGGGTCCCCGCCCCCACCAGGAACAAGTTTTCGAGCTCTTCGCTGCGATTGTGCGGCCTAAAATAGGCACTTTGCGTCAACACCGGCTCGAAGCCGAAGGCCGCTCCGCGGAACGAGAGCAGCGTGTCTTGGAAGTAGCGCGGGTCGTTCACGTGGCTGGCCACGACGTGCTGCGCGAGACCTGGCAGCAACGTCTTACCCAAGAAGGTCTCGATTCGCTGGCGATAGCGCTCGCTTTCGACCTGCCAATCGATGTTGGCCAGCATGTTGGGCACGGGCGAGAGCACGTAGAAGCCGTCGCACCCCGCGGGCGCGAGGCTCGGATCGGTGGCCGTGGGGCGATGCAAATAGAGGCTGAAATCCTCGGCCAACACCTTGTTCTCGAAGATGTCTTCGAGCAGCTCCTTGTAGCGAGGCCCGAGCATGATCGTGTGGTGGGCGACGTCGTCGTATTTGCGATCGGTGCCGAAGTACCAAACAAAGAGGCTCATCGAGTAGCGGGAGCGCTCGATCTTCTTGTCGGTCCAGCGCGTGCGAAG
Organism: uncultured Polyangiaceae bacterium; assembly: GCA_964383995.1. GTDB lineage: Bacteria > Myxococcota_A > Polyangia > Polyangiales > Polyangiaceae > CAYLJT01. The sequence continues at coordinate 6,917 of CAYLJT010000271.1, read as the reverse complement.
CTCGGGCTTGATCAGGTTTTTGTAGGTGTGCGCGGAGTCTGCGTTGGACACGAGCACGTCGCAGAAAACGCGCTCGCCGCCCTCCAGCTCCACGCCGACGGCCCGTTTGCCTTCGTTCAAGATCTGCGTGACCGTCACGCCGCAACGCAAGCTGCCGCCCTGGCCTTCGATCAGCTTGACCAAGCCGTTGACCAAGGCGCCGGTGCCGCCCATCGGAAAGTGCACGCCCCACTTGCGCTCCAAGAAGGCTATTAGGCTGTAGATCGAGGTGGTGTTGAAGGGGTTTCCACCCACGAGCAGCGGGTGAAAGCTCAGCACCTGGCGCAACCTGGGGTCGGCGACGTGATTGGCGACCAGGGACCACACGCTCTGAAAGCTCTTCAAGCGCACCATTTCGGGGACGATGCGCGCCATGTCCCACCACGATCCGAAGTCCACGTGGGCCAGCTCCTCGAAGCCCACGCGAAAAATGGCCTCGCTCATGGCCACGAAGCGCTCGTAGCCATCGACGTCGTTCGGCGAGAAGCGCGCGACCTCTGCCCGCATCTGGGCCGCGTCGCCGGTGTAGTCGAAGGTTTGTCCATCGTGAAAGCGAATCCTGTAAAAGGGGCTCACGGGACGCATATCCACGTCGTCTTCCAACTTTCGGCCCGCGAGCTGCCACAGCTCCTCGAATAGGAAGGGCGCGGTGATGACCGTCGGACCGCCGTCGAAGGAGAAGCCGTTTTGCTGGTACACGTACGCCCGGCCGCCCGGCAAATCGCGCCGTTCCAAGACGGTGACGCGGTAGCCTCGGGCGCCTAGGCGGACCGCCGCAGCGAGCCCTCCAAAGCCACTGCCAATGACGACGGCATGGGGTCGGGCATCGGCCGTAGGGGTTGTCTGCGCTGCGCTGGGGGTTGTGCTCATGGTGTTTTGCATTTATAGACTTGAGCATAACCTTGGACAAACCTTTTTCAACCCAAGAACCGCCCTACCCTTCGTCATCATGAGCTCTGCCCTCCCAAAGCCCGTCAGCCGGGGTCCCTACCGTATTCACGTCGTCGCCGAGCTCGTGGGTGTCCCCGCCGCGACGCTGCGGGCCTGGGAACGCCGCTACGGCATCCCGTCGCCGGACCGCACGGCCACCGGGTATCGCCTTTACGGCGAGCGTGAGGTGGAGCTCATCCGCAGCATGAACGAGCTGGTTCAGGCCGGGGTGGCGGCCCAAGACGCGGCCCGGCAAGCGCTGGCCGAACATGCGCCCGCGTCGTCCACGGCAGAGGGGTCGAGCCATCCGCGCGCGGACGTGTTCAGCGAGGCGACAGCGCGCTTGATCGAGGCCGTACAGCGCTTCGACGAGGCGGCCCTGCGCGACGAGCTACGTCGCGTGATGTACCTCGGCAGCGCCGCGCAAATCGTGGATCGCGTCCTCGGCCCGATGCTCGTCCGCGTCGGCGACTTGTGGGAGGCGGGCGCGGTCAGCATCGCGCAAGAGCACCTCGCCACCGAGCTCGCCGGCTCGTGCGCTCGGGACCTATTGCACCTCGTGCAGGACGAAGACGCCGAAAGCACCGTCCTCTGCGCGTGCTTCGCCGATGAAGACCACATCGTGGGTCTGTTGACCTCGGCGGTGCGCCTCGCCTCCTGGGGCATGAGGCCCATCTTGCTCGGGGCGCGCACGCCGCCGAGCGCGATACGCGACACGATTCAGGCGCTGCGGCCCGATCTCGTCGCGCTCTCCGTGACCATCACACCCACGCGCCAAAGGCTCCGAGAGCTGGTCGACGATTACGCCTCTGCCTGCACGGGTGTGCCCTGGATCGTGGGGGGCAGCGCCGCCCCGGAGATCGCCACGGCCGTCGAGGCCCGCGGCGGGTTGGTGGCACCGGACGACGCGACCGCGCTGCGCAAGCTGGTTCAACGGGTCCTCCGACAACAGCGTTCGCCGCGCCCGGCGACCCCGAATGAAGAGCCGGAAGCCCCCAACAAACCTGCGAAAAGAAAGAAGGTCTCATGAAAACGCTCCACCGAACTGCCCTGGTCCTTGGCCTGCTCCTGGCTCTCGATGTCAGCTCCGTTTGGGCCCTGCCGAAGCTCGGCGCCGCGGCCGCCGATGCTTCGATGGAAGACGCCGACGGCCGCCGCGCGAAGGTGAGCTCGTTCAGCGGCAAGCCCATCCTGATCGTTTACGAAGACAAAGACTCGGCAACCTTGAACCAACCTTTCAAGGACGACCTTGCCAAGCTGGCGGCGGGCGACAAATACAGGGAAAGTATCGCGCTTTTGCCGCTCGCCGATGTGTCCGCCTACAACTTCTGGCCGGTCAAAGGCTTCGTCAAAGACGCCATCCGCGAAGAGTCGAAGAAGGTCGGGACGACCATCTATTGTGACTGGGACGCATCGTTCCGATCGGCCTTCGATATTCGGGCAGGGTCGAGCAGCATCATCCTCGTCGGCCGCAACGGAGCCGTGTTGTTCGCCGCCGAAGGAGCCCTGTCCGTCGAGCAGCGCGAGAAGGTGGTTAGCCTCCTGCGCGCCGAAGTCGAAGGTCCCTGAGGACCGCCCCAAGGCCCCCGACGACAGCCCGAGACAGCTCGTTCCACACGGGTTTTGCCGCGTATTTTTGGTTGAGCTCGATCGAGATCGAACAAAGCTTGAGGTCCGTGTGCTCGGCGCGCAGGGCGCGCGACAGGCCGTCGGTGTTGCCGCGGTAGGGCGAGTTCAAGAACACATGCAGTCCGCCGAGCTGGGACTGCATTTGGGCGCGGAGGGCCTTCGCGACGGCGGTCTCGTGGGGCCGGGCCGGATCGTACAGGATGCCCACGTCGGCGCGCCGTTCGATGCCGCGCAGAAAGGGCGTAAACGAGTGGATCGCGACGTGGAGCACGGGGCGGTGCGGCACGCGATGGAGAGCCTCGTCGACGAGCTGCTTCACAGCCTGGCGGTGGGGTCGGTAGTGGTCGGCGAGGATGCGCTCGCGCTCGCCTTCGGAGAGCGCCCGAACCTCTTTGCAAAACATGGTTTTGTTGCCGATCGAGCGGTTGAGATCGACGAGCAGGCGTGTGTACTTCCCCATCACGATCGGGGCGCCGAGGCCCGCCGCGACGGCCCGCGCCGCGACGGCCGCGCCGATGTCGAAGCCCCAATGCTGTTCGAGCCGCGGATCGCCTCTAAAGATGTGGGCGTAGCGCGCTGGAACACGATTGGATGCGTGCTCGCAAGTGAGCACCAGGTAATGCGAGAGCTTCTCGGAAAGGTCTTCTTTCACAGGGCGCGCGGACGCTAGCATGCGCGGCCATGAGACTGCCTGCGTTCGGCGCGGCCGCAATTGCATCGCTCGTTTTCGCATCGAACGCGTTTGCCGCCGACGAAGCGCCCTCCATCGCGCTCAGCCAGCTCGAGCCCACACCCCCCGGCGACGCGTTCGTAGCGGTCCCCTCGCCGTTCATCGGCGGCCATTTGGTGCCGCGCGCGCTGCTCTTGTTCGACTACGCGCACCGCCCGCTGGTGCTCGAGAGCGCGGCCGCCGAAGGCGATGTCGTCGCGGGCCAGGGTCTTTTGCACCTCGGGGCTTCGTTCTCCGTGCTCGACAGGCTGCTGCTGTCCTTCGACCTGCCGATGGCGCTGCTCGAAAACGGCGACGCGCCGGCGGCGGGGGGTGTCTCGTTCGATGAGCCGGGGTCATTTTCGCTGGGCGATTTGCGTCTCGGCGCGCGCGTGCGTTTGGTCGGCGAGAGGGGCTCTCCGATCGCGGTGGCGGTGGGCGCCTACCTGCACCTCCCGACCGCCGACTCGCCTTCGTTCGTGGGCGAAGGCGACCTGCGCGATACGCCCCAGCTCTCCATCGGCGGCGACGTCGGCCCCATCACGTACGCGGCGATGGGCGGATTTGCCGTGCGAGGTGGGCAAAACCCGACGTCGGTCATCTACGCGGCGGGCGTCAGCACCAAGGTGTTGCTCGACATGTTGACCGTCGGGGGTGAGCTCTCGGGCTCGACCGACATCCAAAATGGCGTCGTCGTGGTGGGCTCGAAAGAGGTCCCGCGCACCGAGAAAACAAGCCTGGAGCTCTTGCTCGAAGCGCGCGCTCGGCCGCTCGACGGTTTGCTCTCGCCGCTATCGGTGAGCGCGTTCGGCGGACCCGGCCTGACGCAAGCGATCGGGACGCCCGCCTTCCGCGTGGGCGCGGCGATCCGCTGGGATCCGAAGGACGAGCCCGCGAAGGCGCGCTCCCTCGACGCCGACAACGATTCGGTCCCGGACAACGAGGACGCGTGCCCGTTCGTCGCGGGGCTGCCCGAGGGAAACCCCCGCGGCTGCCCCGCAAAGCCCTAACGAAGGCGATTTCGCTTCATGGAAGGTCGGCCGTGGGCAACTGCATCACGGTGCCGTTGGCCTTGTCGGTCGCGCCCTCGTTGACCCAATAAACCGTCTCCGCCGTCACCGCGAGGGCGCCCGGTTTGCGCTGCCCCGAGGCGATGATCGTGGGGCTTGTGCCCTCCGCCGCGTCGCGCCGCAACGCGCGCACGGTGCCGTCGCCGCGCGTCGACCAGTACACGCGCTCGGCGTCCACCGCGATGCCGTTGGGAAACGATTGTCCGGTGGCCAAGACGGTCCGTGTCCCCGATGCGAGCGCCACGCTGACGATCTCGCCGCTATCGGAGAACGTCGCAAAATACACGGTCGTTGCCGTGCCGTTGGCGTCGGCGTCGATGGCTATCGCGCGCGGTGTCGCCTCGTTCGAAGCGAGCACGGTCTCGGCCGCGTTGCCGATGTCGAAGCGCACGACGGAGCCATCGCTCGCGCCCGAGGTGCCCTCGTTGGTCCAATAGAGCGCGCCCTGATCGGCGACGATGCGGAAGGGGTAGTTGTTGCCCTGCGAAACGGCCCCGAGCACGTTGCCGTTTTCGTTGGCTTGCACGATGTTGCCCGAGGAAAACTCGGTCCAAAACACGCCCGCGCCGTTCACGGCGATGCCCTCGGGCTGGGTGATGTTGTCGATGCTCCAGGCCGCCGACGAGCCGCCGAAGTCGAAGCGCAACACCGAGCCGAGGCCCGTGCCGCTGGTGTCCGAGACAGTCCAGAACACGGCGTCTTGACGCACCAAGATGTCGCGCGGCGAGGCCAAATCGGCGAGCTTTTCGTTGGGGCTGCCGCCGCCCCAACCAACCGACTTGAGCGACCCCGAGACGGTGCCAAAGGCGCCGCCGTTGACCCACACGACCTGTCCGGGAGCGACGCCCAAGGCGACCGGATGATCTTGCGCCGAAGCGAGCGCCGTGGCCTTCGCCGCGCCCGCCGTGGTGTCGTTGCCGCCCACCGAAGACCAGGGTCCGCAGGTCGGTGTGCGCTGCGTTTTCTGCGGGCAACTGCCGCTGATCGCGCCGGTGACCACACCCTTGATCTTGCCGCTCGCGAGCTGCGTGCACACAGCGTTCGGCACGGTGACCATGCCGTTTTCGATTTTGTAGCCACCCTCGGAGCCCAGATCGAGGGCCACAAAACAGCCCGTTGCGCCGCAGATGCCGTCGCCTTCGAGGAGCAAGCCGACGTTCACATCGCCGCTCGCGGGGAAGCTGCAGGGGCTGCCGGTTGCGTCGACCAGGTTCTCGGCGTCGAAGCAGGTGCCCACGTCGAAGCACTCGCCGTCTCCCGCGCCCGAACCGCCTCCGAACACGTCTTCGGGCGCGTAGTCGGGCAGGGTCGACGAATCGACGGTCGAGGTCACGCACTCACCGCCGACGCAGGTTTTCCCGTCTCCGCACAGGTTCGTGGCCTCGGTGGGTTGGCCCGTCTCGGGGTTCACGGCGGACACCCCGGAGACTTCGTCGCACAAGAAATGCAGCGGCATGTGCAGGGTCGCGATGCGATCGGGCGGCACCGTGGTGATCGTCTCGCGCAACACGCGTACGTCGCCGGCCGCGCCGTTTCCACGGCGCGCGAGCACACGCACGGTCACCGGATCGTTGGCCTCGTCGGACCCCAAGAGGCCGAGCGTCGCCGGCAGCAAGATCGACGTGGCTTGATCGCCGAGCACCGGATGCGATTGGTCGTAGCGCTTTTCGCCGCGCACGAGCACCTGCACCTGAATGGTGTCGATGTCCTTCGGCAGCGACATGTCGGTTTGAACGACCACGATGAGCTCGCTCACCGGTGTCTCGGCGCAACCCGCGAGCGGGACAGCCGCGGCGAGCAGGAAGGGCAGAAGCAAGCCACGCGATTTCATCGCCGACCTCCAAAGTGAAGCTGAACCACGCCCGGCGTGATGGAGCCGTCCACGGCGTCCTTCTCCGTCGGTTGAAAGAGCAAGATCCCACCCACGGTGGCCCCCGCGGCGAGCACGACACCGCCCGCGATCCAGAGAATTGTCTCGGTCATGTCCCGTGGAACAGGGTTCAAGGTGACGGGCACCTGGCGCCGTTCGTTGTCCTTGAGCACGACCTCGGATTGGTAGGTCATCATGCCCTCCGCCGAGACGCGCAGGGTGTGGCCTCCGCTCGGCAACACGCCTTCGTAGCGGCCTTGGCCCACGACCTTGCCGTCGATCGCGATGATGTCGCCTTCGGCCGCGACCCCCACCAGGCGGCCCTCGTGGACCTCTTTCACCATCGAAAGCTCGAGCGCCATCGTGCCCCCACCGGCCACCTCGACGGTGCGCTCGATGGTCACGAAACCCGCCTTTTCGATGCGGACTTTGCGCGGTCCGACGTCGACGAGCAGGGGCTCGCCGAGGGGCGTCGCGCCGACCTCTTCACCATCGATCACGATCTTCGCGCCGGGCTCGTTGACGACGAGCGACAGCTTGCTGACGAAGGACTCGACCGTCTTCGCGAGATCGTCGGCGTCTTTGCGGTCTTGCTCGGTGAGCAGCGGGCCGCCGCCGGCGAGCAGCTTGCGCAAGGTGACCAGCATCTTCGCGTAGCGACGCAGGTTCT
>CAYLJT010000270.1:0-9983 GCA_964383995.1 uncultured Polyangiaceae bacterium | reverse complement strand
ATCTTTCGCGGCTCACCACCGGGCGGTCGTGCGAGGCCGTGCGGTGATCTTCGCAGCCCCCTTTGCTAAGGGCAGGGTGTGCTCCCGCCTCGGCCCCAATCGCAGCGCGCGCGCAGGACGTTTTTGACGCGCTTCGGCGGCCCCCTCATGGCCGTCGGCATCATCGGCGTGATCGAGGGCGTGGAGTTCCTCGTCCACGTTCGCATCCCGAACCCCCCGGCCATCTTGTCCCTCGTCGTCGTGATCTCGGCGTTCATCGGCGGCCTGCGGCCGGGGCTGTTGAGCGCGGCGATCGCGTCGACCTACTACGCGTATTATTTTTCCGCGCCCGATCAGGCCTTTCGCTACAGCGAAGACGGCTTTTTGCGCGTCGCCGTTCATGTCGTGACCTTGCCCCTCGTCGTCGCCATGGCCAGCGTCGCCAAGCGCCGCGCCGACCGCCTGGCGATGGACTCGTTGCAACGCGAGCGCGAGCACTCGGCCGAGCTGCGCGAGCTGTTGGAGCAAAAGAAGCGCGCCGCCAAGGAGGCCGAGCAAGCCAAGGAGGCGGCCGAAGCGGCCAACCGCGCCAAGAGCGAGTTCATCGCGAACGTCAGCCACGAGGTGCGAACGCCGATGAACGGCATCCTCGGCATGACGAACCTCCTGCTCGGCACGAGCCTGTCCAAGGATCAGCGCGAATACGTCTCGCTGGTGAAGGTCTCGGCCGACTCGCTGCTCGCCGTCATCAACGACATCCTCGATTTCTCGAAGGTGGAGGCCGGCAAGCTGTCCCTCGAAGCGCTGCCGTTCGACCTCGAGCGCACGCTGAACGAGGTCGGGGGGACCTTGGCCACGAACGCCGAAGAGAAGGGCATCGCGATGCTGCGCAAGGTCGACGCGGAGGTGCCCCGACGGCTGATCGGCGATTCGTTGCGGCTCAAACAAATTCTTTTGAACCTGGTCGGCAACGCCATCAAGTTCACCGAGAAGGGCGAGGTCGTGCTGCGCGCGGAGGTCGCCGAGCGCGGCGACGACGACGCGGTGGTCTTGCGCTTCAGCGTGGAGGACACCGGGGTCGGCATTCCGCTCGCCAAACAGAAGCTCATTTTCGAGCCCTTCGCGCAGGCCGATGGCTCCACCACGCGCAGGTTCGGCGGCACCGGCCTCGGGCTGAGCATTTCGAGCCGCCTCGTGGCGATGATGGGCGGTCGTTTGTGGGTGGAGAGCGAAGAGGGCAAGGGCAGCCGCTTTCAGTTCACCGTGCACTTGCGCGTGGCGACGGGCGCGGCCTCGGCCCTCGAAACACCGCTCCCGGCGGCGCCCAAGCCCCGTGGCCCCACGGGGCTTCACATCCTCGTGGCCGAGGACAACCTGGTCAATCAGCGGCTCTTGCGCGGCGTTCTCGCGCGGGCCGGCCACCGCGTCGAGGTCGTGGGCACCGGTCGCGCGGCGCTCGAAGCCCTGAAGAAGCAGCGCTTCGACGTCGTGCTGATGGACGTGCAAATGCCCGAGATGGACGGCTACGAGGCCGCCGCCGCCCTGCGCGCCGCGGAAAAAGACACGGGGGAGCGCGTGCCGCTCGTCGCGACGACCGCCCACGCTCTGCAAAGCGATCGCGAAAAGTGCATGGAAGCCGGCTTCGATCGCTTCATTTCGAAGCCCATCGACATCGACGAGCTGCTCGCCACCATCGTCGAGCTTTCGCCTCGCAAGGAGGTCGCGCCTGCGACGCTCGATCTGGACGACGCGTTGGAGCAGGTGGGCGGGGACCGCGCGTTGCTCCTGGAGCTCGCCGCGATTTTCCTCGACGAAGCCCCCAAATGGGCCCGGGACATCCGGGAAGCCGTGGAGGCGGGGGACCCGGACCGCCTCCGCCGCGCGGCCCACACGTTGAAGGGCGCCACTGGAACCGTGGGAGCTCCAACGTTATTTCAGCCTGCAAAAACCCTGGAGGATATCGGTCGCAATGGCGATCTGGCGCCCGCCAAAGCGGCGCTCGCGGTCCTCGAAGACGAGCTGGCCGCGGTGATGGCCGCCCTGGAGCTTCTCCGAGATCCTGCAAAAACGGGCTGATCATCCGGGGTAGGACGGGACTACGATGGGAGCTCAGCCGATGGTGAAGATCCTCGTTGTCGATGACTCCGCGCTCGACCGGCGCAAGACCGAAGGGCTCTTGCGAAAACACCCCGATTTCGAGCCGATTTTCGCGGAGAACGGCAACCAAGCGCTCGCCACCGTGGCCGCGGGCGGCGTCGACATCGTCCTGACCGACCTGCAAATGCCGGAGATGGATGGCCTCGCGTTGGTGGAGGCCCTGCGCGAAAACCACGCGGCGATCCCGGTCATCTTGATGACCGCCCATGGCAGCGAAGAGACGGCGGTGATGGCCCTGCAGCGGGGTGCCGCCAGCTACGTGCCCAAGCGCAACCTGGCCAAGGACCTGGTCGACACCGTGCTGTCGGTGCTCGAGGTCACCCACGGCCCGCTCGCCGCCGACGTTCGGCAGGTGCTCGAGCGGGCCGAGACGCACTTTCGCATCGGCGTCGCGATCGCCGAAATTGCCACCGTGGTGCAGCACTTCGAGGGCGACCTGCTGCGCTACAACGTGTGCAACGCTGGAGACCTCGTGCAGGTCGGCGTGGCGCTGCGCGAGGCCTTGGTCAACGCCGTCGAGCACGGCAGCCTGGAGCTGGCGTCAGAGCTGCGCGACAGCGATCCCCAGGGCTATGTGGCGCTCGCGGCACAACGGCGCGCCGAGGCTCCTTACTGCGATCGGCATGTGCGAGTTGTAAGTGTCATAACGCCGCAAGAGGTCCAATTCACCATCAGCGACGAGGGCCCCGGGTTCGATCCCAAGAGCCTCCCCGATCCCGAAGACCCCTCGGTTCTGGAGCGCACCTACGGCCGCGGGCTGCTGCTCATTCGCACCTTCATGGACGAAGTGAGCCACAACGCCGAGGGCAACGTGATCATGATGGTGAAGCGGCGGCGCCAGACGTAGCGCCGCGCGCCAGAAATCCGGCCAGGGTTCCCTTTCGATCGGCGAAAACATGCACTAAGCACAGGGCATGTCGACCCAAGCTCTAGCCCCGCTCGCGCCCGAGCGACGGGCCTTTGTGCTTCAACGACTGGGCTCCTTGCTGGCCATCTTGCCGCTCGGCGTGTGGACGATCTTCCATGTTTGGAACAACCTCGCGGCCTTTCAAGGCGCGGAGGCCTGGGAAGAAGCGGTGACGGCGCACGGGCACCCGGCCGCCCATTTCGCCACTTTGCTCGTGGTGCTCGTGCCCCTTTTGCTCCACACCGCGTGGGGTATTGGCCGGCTTTTGTCGACCAAGCCCAACAACACGCGTTATGGCTTCTTTGCCAATCTCAAATATCTCCTTCAACGCCTCTCCGCGCTCGGCCTCTTGGGCTTTCTGGGCGCGCACATCTGGCTAGCCATGTTGGAGCCGCGCTTGGTCGAGGGGCGCGCCGAGCCGTTCACCGACATCGCACGGGAGATGCACCACCACCTCCCGACGCTCGTCGTGTATCTGCTCGGCACACTGGCCACGTCGTATCACCTGGCCAATGGCCTTGGCAGCGCCGCGCTGGGTTGGGGCGTCGTGGCCAGTCGGCGCGGCCTTTTGAAGCTCGAGCGGCTGTCCATCGCCTTCTTCGTCGTGCTGCTCGGGCTGTCGTGGGCCGCGATCTACGCGCTGTGGGCGGCGGGCGCGTCGCTCTACGTCTGAGAAATTCAGCGCAAATCCGGCCGGGCTAAGCAAACCACTGGCGATAACCAAACACCACGCTGAGCGTCAGGCCAATGGCGACGACGACCCAGCGCACGACGCGTGGGTCCGTCTTTTTTGCCACCTTGGCGCCGAGCAGACCGCCGGCGGTCGAGCCCACCGCCAACACCGCCGCGGAGGGTAGATCCACGGTTCCGGAAGCCAAGAACAGCACCGAAGCAATGCCGTTGATGCCCGCCGAGATAATCACCTTGACGCCGTTCATGCGGTGAATGTCGCGCCCCCCGAGCAGCGAGAACATGGCCAACATCATGATGCCCATGCCCGCCCCAAAATAGCCGCCATAGATGCCCACGGCGAGCTGAAGGCCGAGCACGAGCGCCTTCGACGAGGGCAGTGTCCAGGCGGGCTCGTCAGGCCCCTTGCTACCCTTCGAGCGTCTCAGGTTTTGGTACAAGAGAAGGAGCGTGGCAAACAGCACCAAAAAGGGCACCACCGCTTCGAACAACGCTTGAGGCGTCGACAGAAGCAGCGCGGAGCCGAGCACCGAGCCGATGATGGCGGGGGGCGAGAGCAGCCACAGCACGCGCTTGTCGTTCGCGAGCTCGCGGCGGTAGGCGAAGCCCGAGCCGAGCACGCCGGGCGTCAAGCCTACGGCGTTGGTGGCATTGGCCACGAGCGGCGATAGCCCCAAGAACACGGCAGCCGGGAAGGACAACAAGCTACCTCCGCCGGCCACGGAGTTGATGGCCCCAGCGACGAACGCCGCCGCGCCCAAAATCACGACGCCTAGAGCGTCCATGAAGGCTTAGAGGCCCGCCGCGCGCAAGACGGCCTTCTTCACGAGCACAGGCACCATGTCGTGGCGCCAGGCGGTGTCTTCGTCGACGTTGGGCAGCGGCTTGCACTCTTTGCGCGAGGCCTTGGCGAGGATCGAGGGGAGCTCTACGAGCGGCGTTTGGGGCGCAATTTCGGCCGCGGCGCGCAGCCTGCGCGGGCGGGCGCCGAGCGCGGAGACGACGACGTCACAGGCCTTGACCCAACTGGCATTGTGCGGATCCCTGTCAATGCGGGCGGCCACGCTGAGCAGCGGAAAGTCGATGGCTGCCCGGCGACGGAGCTTTTCGTAAGCGCTCGTGCGGCCTGGCACCACCGGCAAGGACGCGCGGACGACGATTTCGTCGGGCTCCATCACCGTGTTCTTGATGCCGTCGGCCGTGTAGAAATCCACGGCGGCAATCGACCTTTCGCCCCGCACCGACACCACGTGGATGGTCGCGCCGAGGGCCAGAAGGGCCGCCGCCGAGTCGTTGGAGGCGGCGGCGACACAGCGCTGTCCACCCTTGACGACATGGCACACCGTCCCGTCTTTCTTGAGGCAAAATCCCAGGGATTTTCGCCAAAAATAGGTTTGGTTGTAATAGCGGCAGCGGGTGTCGAGGCAGATGTTGCCGCCGAGCGTGCCCATCGCGCGGTGGTGAGGTCCACCGACGGCGCCGCAGGCCTCGGCCAACGCTTGGGCGAGCCTTGTCACCATGACGCTGTCCGAGACATCCACGAGGTGCATCCCGGCCCCCACCGACAGCGTTTCGCCTGCCTCGGCGTCTCCGCTCAAGGTAATCCCCGACAGCTCTTTGACCTTGGACAGCGACACCAGGTGGCTGAAGTCGAAGAGGCCCTGTTTCATGTTGGGCAGAAGATCGGTGCCCCCCGCGATGAGCTTGGCGCCGTCGCCCAGACGGGCGAGCAGCGCCGTGGCCTCGACGAGCGTCGTCGGTCGGTGGTGCTGGAAGATGGGCAGAGGTAGCATGGTTACTCCGCCGCCACGGGCCGCGTTTGACCCTGTTTTTGCAGGTTTTGCAGGGCCCTTAGCACCTTGCCAGGCGAAAACGGCAATTGATCCATGCGAATGCCCACGGCGTCGAAGATGGCATTGGCGATGGCAGGGATCGATGGGTGCAAAGGCCCCTCCCCCGCCTCCTTGGCGCCCAAGGGCCCCTCGGGATCGATGGACTCGACCAACAGCGGCACCAGGTCCGGCACGTCGAGGCTGGTCGGAATGCGGTAGTCAAGGAGGTTCGGCCCCATGTGCAGACCGTCCTTGCCAATCACGTGCTCTTCCAGGAGGGCCTCGGCCGCGCCCATGTACGCCGAGCCTTCCATCTGACCTTCGACGATGGTCGGACAGAGCGCCCGCCCGCAGTCGTGGGCGACCCAAATGGTCTTGATTTCGACGAACCCCGTGTCTGGATCCACCTCCACCTCGGCCACGTGCGCCGTGAACGAATAGGCCGGTGAAGCGCCGATGGAGCCGCCGCGGTAGTCGCCCCCGAGCTTGGGCGTGTTGTAATGACCCACCGCGCCCAAGGTGCCAAACTTACCTTCCGCGAGCTGAATCGCCTCGGTAATGGGTAGAAACTTGGAAGGGTCGGTTTTGTGGCACAAGCCGCCGCGGGTGACCAAGATTTCCTTGGCGTCGACCGCCAGCTCCGCGGCGTAGGCGTCGAGGAGCTTCTGCTTGATTTGCCGCGCAGCATGCAAGGCGGCATTGCCGTTCATGAACGTGCCCCGCGACGAGTAGGCGCCAAGATCCACCGGGGCCAGGTCGGTGTCGCCTGAAATCACGCGAACCGCGCCCAAATCCAGGCCAAGCTCGTCGGCCACCAGGACCGCGAGCAAAAGATCGCAGCTCTGACCGATCTCGCTTTGTCCGGAGAACACGGTGACCACCCCCGAGCGGTCGACCTTGATCTGGACCGCGCTCTGCGGCATGGGGTTCGGGTAGATGGGGTAGTTCGTGCCGCTGATGTAGGCGCTGGTGGCGACGCCCAAACCGCGGCCAAAACCGAGCTTGCCGCGCCGCTCCTGCCAGCGGCTCGCGCGCTCTACGCGGTCGAGGCACTCGAGGATACCGTTCGACGTGACACGCATACCGTTCAAGGTGCGCGAGTTGGCCTCCACGATGTTGCGCCGTCGCAGCTCGATGGGATCGATGGCAAGCTGACAGGCGATTTTGTCGAGCGTGACCTCGAACGCGAAGCGCGGCTGCACGCTTCCGTGCCCGCGTTTGGGCCCGCACGGCGGTTTGTTGGTGAAGTAGCGCGTGGAATCGAAGCGGTAGGCCCCGGCGAAGGCCGGCAAGGTCAGAAGCTGTCCCGAGTAATACGTCGTCACGAGGCCGAAGGAAGAATAGGCCCCGCCGTCGATGTCTGTTTTGGAGGCGACGGCCTTGAGCTTTCCAGCCTTGTCAGCGCCCACCTTCATGCGGATATGCATGGGGTGCCGCCCGCGGTGGGCATAAAACTCCTCTTCGCGGGTGTACAGAAACTTCACCGGACGGCCGGTGATCATGGCCAGTTTGGCGGCGCAAAACTCCAGCGAAAAGGGCTCGCTCTTGCCGCCAAAGGCGCCGCCGATGGGCGGTTGAATCACGCGGATGCGCGCGGGCGAGATGCGCAGCACGCGGGACAGCTCGCGGTGCAGATAATGGGGCACCTGCGTCGTGGACCACACGGTGAGCAAGCCGTTTTTGTCGACCTCGCCAATGGCGCAGTGGGTCTCGATGGGCGCGTGCGCCGAGCCCTCGTAGTAATAGTCACCTTCCACGACCAGGTAGCTCTCGTCGAGCTCCCGATCGACGTCGCCAAATTCCAGGGTCACTTCCTTGGAGACGTTGTCGTCGCCCTTCCGGCCCAGGCCTACCTCTGGCTTTTCGATGGCGGTTTGTAGGTCGGTGGCGGCGGGGAGGATCTCGTAGCGGACGTCCACCAGATCGGCGGCGGCGTGGGCGGTGCGCTCGTCGACGGCCGCGATCGCAGCCACCGCATCCCCGACTAACCGCGCTTTTTCGAGGGCGAGCGGGTATTCGTCGGGGGTCCACGGGATGATGCCGAAGCGCTCCGGCATGTCTTTTCCAGTGATGAACCCGACCACGCCCTTGAGGGCCAACGCGCGCGAGGCGTCGATGGACACGATGCGCGCGTGGGGGTGGGGACAACGCACCAAGCGACCCCACAACATGCCCGGCCGGTGCACATCGTCGGTGTAGCGAACCTGACCGGTCACCCGCGGCGAGAGCAGACCCCGGCCATAGCGGCCCACGAGGCCGTTTTCGCCCGGTCGCAACTGGGTGCCAAAGAGAGACGCATTGGATTTGGACGCTCGCTCATCCATTCTGCCGGTCTCCCTCTTTCGTAGGCTTGTTGGAAGGCAGGGGCGGCGGCACGTGCTCCACGCCTGGCATGTCCACGCCCGCCGGCTCTTCGCCGCGGTAAATTTTCGCGGCCAGCTCCACGGCGTCGACGATGCGCCCGTAGCCCGTGCAGCGGCAGAGGTTGCCCGAGATGGCCACCTTGATTTCGTCGCGCGTCGGGTGCTTTTGGCGGTTCAGCAAGGCCGTAGCGCTCATCAGCATGCCCGGCGTACAGAAGCCGCACTGACCGCCGCCCACGCGGTCGAAGCAGTCGAGCAACGGGTCGATGTGGGGCGCACCTTCCAGGCACTCGACCGTGGTCACCTCGGCGCCGTCCGCCTCGACAGCCAGGGTCAGACACGACAGCGTCACCTTGCCATCCACGAGCACGGTGCAGGCGCCGCAATCTCCCTTGTCACAACCTTGCTTCGTGCCCACGAGATCGAGGTCGTAACGCAACGCTTCGAGCAACGTCCGGCGGGGGGGCACCGCGAAGCGGAGCTCGTGCCCGCGGTGCCGAAACGACACGGGGACAAGAGGCTCTTCAAAGGGCAGCTCCGCGTCGGCGAAGCCCACGCGGTAGTCCCTGGGACCCGCTTGCTCGGCGACATAGCGCTCGCCACAGAGGGGATGATCGGGCGGCACCTTCCAACCGAGCGCGCGCGCGGTCAACTGCACAAGCTCGGCTAGGTGCGCGCGCTTGGGCATCGTTCGACCCATCAAGCCAAGGTTATGGATCAGCATTTCGACGCGCGTATTGCCCACGCGCTCGCCCAGACCAAGCCCGGTGCCGTGGACCCTGCCCACGCCGAGCGACGCTGCCCACAGGCTCGTCATCAGCGCCAGGTTTCTGTCGTTGTGAGCATGCCAGTCGAGCCCGATGTGCCCGGCGCCGATCGCGCTCAGCTCGTCTCGGACAAATGTCAAGAGCGCGTCAAGGCCGTAGGGTGTCACGTGACCCGTCGTGTCGCACAGGCAGAGGCGGCTGGCGCCCGCGTCGATCGCCGCGCGGAACAGGGCCCGGAGCACCTCGGGCCGGGCCCGTGTGGTATCTTCGGTGACCAGGGTGAAGGGCAGACCGTTGCGTACGGCCTCGCGGGTCGAATCGGCGACGGCCTTGACCAGAAAGTCGAGCTTCCAGTCCTCCGCGAAATGCCGGATCGGGGAGCTACCAATGAAGGCGTACACCTCGATGGGTAGACCCGCCCGGTCCGCGGCGCGGGCGATACCCGTTACGTCCGAGACAACGGTCCGCGCGGCGCCCGTGGGGGTCAGTGGCAACTTCGCATCGCGAATCTCGCGACAGAGGAGATAAGCGTCCTCCGAAGTGATGACGCCCGCGGCCGGCAACCCCACGCTCACCACGTCCACGGAGGCCTTGGCCATGGCGTGCAAGAGATCGATCTTCTGGGCGATGGGCGGGTTCAGCACCGACACGCTCTGCAAGCCATCGCGCAGGGTCTCGTCGACCACCTGGACCGCCGCCACGTCACGACCGAACCTGGCGCCGAAGGGGCTCCTTTTTACGTCGGGAGGTGCGTCGCTATTCCAGTCGTACATGGCCGTCATCGATCGACGCCCTGCGGCGTAGCACGGGGCTCGGGACACGTCGATCGGGTTGGGCGACGCGCCGCATCAGAGGAGCAGATTCACGATCGTCTCGAACGCCGTAATGGCACTCTCGCCGTGGAGGGAGTTTCCTCGGTAACTGACCATGTTGGCCTCTCGAAAACGACGCATGAGCTCGTCGGCCGTCGCTTGACGACGTTTTTCGTCGGCCTCCCGCTGGGCCCGCTCGGCCGCCAAATCGAGCCCGCCGGCGCGGACGAAGGCCACGATGCGCGGCAGCTCGTGGCGATGAAAGAAGGTGCCGTGCTCCCGACAAACGTCCACGATAACACCGCTCTGCCCCGCGAAGTTCCGTCGGTTCATGGGCTTTTGGCAGGTCGGGCAGCCAAGGTAACGCACGCGATCGGGCAGCGCGGGCCCGCGCAAAGAGCGGGGTGGGCCGTCGTCGCGCTCGTCTTTCGCGCGGCGCAAGAGCTCGGCCAGCGCCCCGTGATCGAGCAACTGAC
>CAYLJT010000269.1:0-9984 GCA_964383995.1 uncultured Polyangiaceae bacterium | reverse complement strand
GGACCGCTTCGCGACCGTGATCTTCGGGCGATTTGCCGTCGAAGTAGCCCATGCTCATGCGGCCGCCGCCGCCCGAAGAGCCCTCTTGGCGCTTGCCGTTTTGCTCGGCGATGACGCGCACGCCCATGCGGAAAAGGGGCTGGACGTCGTTCACGAAGACACCATCGCTGGTAGCCACGAGGACCTCGCGCAGCTCCTCGGCGAAGCTCGCTTCGGCCTTCAAAACCCGGGAATCGGCCGCGTGCGCGGCGCGGCTCGTACGTTCGAGCAGCGCGCGCTTGGCCTCGCCGGGCACATCGAGGGTCACCTGCCCGAGCTCGTAGCGATGCGGAATCTCGCGGCGTTTCAAGGCCACGTGCGCCGTCGCGCTGCTGCCCGTCGCGATCTGCGCGGCCGTCTCCGCTGCACGCTTCATCGCCTCCCAGGAGAGGTCCTCCACGTAGGCGTAGCCGGTCGCGTCGCCACGAACGACGCGCACACCGAGGCCGAGCGACACCCCGCGCGACGCGGCTTTCAACAGCCCTTCGTCGTACGAAAACCCGGAGGCGGCGCGGTACTCGAAGAACAAGTCGGCGTAGTCCCCGCCCTTCGACAGCGCGACGCCGAGCAGCCGCTCACAAACGGCCGCGTCGATGGCGGCCTCTCCGCCGGGCGCAAAGGGGGCACGGTAAACTTCACTACCGGTCATGAATGGGAGGCCTTTCTGCGACACATGGGGTTCGTCAAGAGACATTGCACAGCACGGCCCGCGACGCACCGACGGTGGCGCTCGTGGCATCCCCTACGTTGTTACCCCCGCTGAGCGGCGAAGATGCGGGACTTTTGTGGGCGTGCTCAGAAAATGGCTGAAGAAGACTTCTAGGTACACGCTGGATACGGTACGCTGTGGCATCCGGGATGGACGGTTGCCTGCTCGGTATTTCTGCGGAATCCGTAATGAGCGTGGGTCGAGGCTCACCGCTTGAAGTGACGGATCCTTGCGCCGCGCAGGGGTCGGTAAGGAGCAGCGCGACCCGTGGCGATTGACCGGGAAAAGGTGCTGCAGGCAGCCCAGAAGTTCGTCGAGAAGAAGCGCTACGACAAGGCGATCATCGAGTATCAGCGCGTTGTCGCCGAGGACCCGAACGACGCTCGCACGCTGCTCAAAATCGGCGACTTGTACCTGAAGCTCGAGCAATACGCCGACTCGATCGCGACCTACGAGCGCGTCGGGCAGTACTACTCGCTCCAGGGCTTCGCCCTCAAAGCCATCGCGGTTTACAAGCAAATCCGCGAGATCGTTCACAAACACGTCCCGCACCTGGAAGACCGCTTCGGTCACATCGTGCCGCGGCTCGCGGAGATCTACATCCAGCTCGGGCTCACCAGCGACGCGCTCGCGGCTTACGACGAGGTCGCGACGCGCTTGCAACGCGCGGGGCGCGATCGCGACGCCATCGATACGTTTCGCAAGATTGTCGATCTCGATCCCAACAATCCGCTCCCGCATTTGCGGCTCGCCGAGGCCTACGTGCGGGTGCGCGACCTCGACAACGCGATCGCGCGCTTCGGGAACGCCGCCGAGCTGCTGCTGAACCTCAACCGCCGCGACGACGCCATCAAGGTCCTCGAAAGACTGCTGCAACACAGGCCCGACGTGCGCTTTGCGCGCATGGCCGCCGAGACGTACCTCGAGCGCGGCCAAGCCAACGACGCGATGTCGGCCCTCGCGAAGCTTCAAATCTGCTTCAAAGAGAACCCGAAGGACCTCGACACCCTCACCACGCTCGCGCGCGCGTTCGACATCTTGGGGCAGCCGTCGAAGGCCGTCGAGGTGCTGAAAGAAGCCGCGCGTGTGGCCATCGAGCTCGGTCAGCGCGATGTCTTCCAGGGCTATTTGGACGCCTTGACGGCGCGCGCGCCCGACGATCCTGGCGTCGCGCAGCTCAAGGCGCAGGGCAAGCAACTGCGCTCCGTGGCGCCCGCGGCTCCCTCGGCGGCGCCCCCGCCACAAGCCGCCAACTCCACGATCCCGCCCGAAGAGCTCTCCGTCGAAGAGGTCATCGATCACGAGGCCGAGAGCGCCGCGCCCTTCGCGCTGCGGTCCGCGCAGCCGCCCGCGTACGATCCGCGGGATCCCGTGGCTCGTGCGCGAGGCGCGCTCGCCCAAGCCGAGGTCCTCCGTAGCCAACGCGCCTACGAACGCGCTGCGGCGATCCTCCAAGATGTGCTCGTCGAGCTGCCGGCCGCGCGCGAGGTCCGCGAGAAGCTGTGCGACATCCTGATCGAGGCGGGCGATCAAGAGGGCGCCATTCGCCAAATGATCAACCACGCGGAGTACCTCGCTTCGCTGGGCGATGTGGGCGGTGCCGCGCGGGTCCTCGACGAAGTGCTGCTGCTCGACTCGACACAGCCCGACGCGCGACGCCTGCTACGTGCGCTGGGTTACACCTTGGAGCCCGCGTCCGAGGCGTTCCCGCAGGCCGCGCAACCCGAGTCCGGTGGTTATCCCGCGGGCTACAGCGCGTCCGTCCAACCCGCCTACGCGCCCGACGCGCCCCTCCCCTCGTACGACCTGGAAGAGGTGGGTGCGGCGCAGGCCCTCTCTCAGCAGCATCCCTACACACCTCAACAGCCCGTTTCGGTGGGCACGCTCGACGACCCGTTCGAGCACGGCGCGCCCCTGCCAAGCTTCCCGATGGAGGAAGACGAGCGCCCGACGGCCTACGCCCAGCCCGTCGATGCTGCGTTCCGTCACTCCGCGCCGCCCGACTATGCAGCGGTGCCCGGCGCGCCGACGACCGATCCGGGCCTGATGGTGCCGGCGCCGACGCCGTCGCGCAGGTCGTCCGAGCTGCTCGACGAAGATGCCCTCGACGAGGTCGAGTTCTTTGCGACCAATGGCATGTTCGACGAGGCACGGGGGCTATTGGAAGAGCAGCTCGCGCGGCTGCCCGGACACCCGCTTTTGCTCGAAAAGATGCGGGAAATCGACATGATGAGCTCGGGCCAGATGCCCGACATCGCGAGTGGCGCCCACCCGGCGCTGATGTCGATTCCACCCGAGATGATCCAAGAAGACCGGGCCTTCGACATCGCGGCCTCGCTCGACGCGCTCGACGCGATCGTCCCCGAAGCGGCGGCGTACACGGGTCATGGTCATGGTGACACGCTGCACGACGTCAGCGTCGAGGCCGTATTCGAGCAGTTCAAGGCGGGCGTCGCCCAACAAATCTCCCAGTCCGACGCGGCCACACACTACGACCTTGGCGTGGCTTACCGCGAAATGGGCTTGAACGTGGATGCCATTGCGGAGTTCGACTTGGCCGCACGGGACCCTGAGCGTGAGTGTGTGTGCCAGTCCATGATTGGCATGCTCCACATGCAGCTCGGCAACATGGACGCCGCGATCGACGCCTTCATCCGCGGCCTGCACGCGCCCGTCCGCACGCAAGACCAAGAGCTTGCGCTGACGTACGAGATCGGCAATGCCTACGAGCAGCGCCAAAACACCGAACAAGCGCTCTATTACTTCCAGCGCGTCGCGCGGCTCAACCCCGGCTACCGAGATCCGCGGGGCAACGTCGAAGTCCGCATCGCCCACTTGGCCCCGCCGCCGCCCGTCAAGGCCAGTCCGGCCAAGGCGGTGGGCGCCGAGCTCGCGCTCGACGACTTCGACGCCGCCTTCGACGACCTCTTGACGAGCGGCAAGCTGCCCTGACGCGCATGACCTGGTAGGGTCCTCTGCCCCCCCCATGCCCCAGCTCTTTGGCTTTCCGCCGCAGTCCTTGCCCGGCCCCAAGCCGTTCCCTGTGGTCGGCGTGCCGCGCAGGCTGTTCCAGTTTCTGGACGATCCGGTCGGCGTGATTTTTGGGCTGCGAGCCTACGGTGACGTGGTCGGTGTCATCGGCAACAACCCGGCCATCGTGGCGGTTTTTGGCGGCGAGCGCGTCCGCGAAGTGCTCACCAACTCCGCCCTCTTTCAGCACGACGAGACGGTCTTCGGAGGACCGGAGGGCTCGCAGCTCAGAAAGCTGAAGCACACCATGGTGGCGGTGAACCTGGACGTCCACCGTCGGCATCGCCGCCTGATGCTGCCCGCGTTTCAACGTGCCGCGCTCGACGGCTACGCCACCGACATCGCCACGGTAACAGCCGCCCTCCTGGATCGTTGGCCAGTAGGACAGGAAGCCCGGGTAGACACGCTGACCCGGGAGCTCGCGCTGTGCGTCGCGGTGCGTTGCTTTTACGGCATGGACGTCGTGGGCGGGGCGACCGAGCTGGGGCACCTGGCCGCCGAGCTGGTGGAGACCTTGACGAGCCCTCTTACCATCTTGGCGCCCATCAACCTGCCCGGGATGCCTTACCGCAAGGCTGTCAATTTGGCCGATGTGTTGCTGGGAAAATTGAACGCCCTGGTGGAAGAAAAGCGGGCGCGGGGCCCCGGTGATCGGGACGCCCTCTCGCTCCTCGTGCACAGCGTCGACGACGACGGCTCGCGCCTCTCGGACGACGAGCTGCTCGCGGAAGCCACCACGTTGTTCATCGCCGGACACGAGACGATCGCCATGACCTTGGCCTGGACGCTCTTTCTGTTGGAGCGGCACCCGCACGAACTGTCGCGGGTGCTCGACGAAATCGAGGGGACCGTCGGAGAGCGAGCGCCCACCCCGGCGGACCTACCCTCGATGCCCGTCATGGAGCGCGTGATCAAAGAGAGCATGCGCATCATCGCGGCCGTCCCGATGCTGTTTTTGCGAGCTTGCGCTGCGGAGGCCAAGCTCGGTGACCACGTCTTGCCACCCAAGGCCAACGTGATCGTGAGCCCCTTGGCCGCTCACCACGACGCCCGCGTCTACCCAGAACCGCGACGCTTCTTGCCCGACCGTTGGCTCGACTTCAGCCCTCCTCCCTACACCTACCTGCCCTTTGGGGGTGGACAGCGGATCTGCCTCGGGGCGATGTTCGCCTCCCAGGCCCTGCGCATCATTCTTCCCATGATCCTGCGGCGCTACCGTCTTACCCTGCGGGACGGTGCGCCGATCTCCCGGCTGACCCGGGCCAACATCATGCTGTTCAAGCACGGTCTACCCATGCAGGTCGAGACCTTCGATCGCCGCACCCGCGCCCTTGGCAAGGTGGAAGGGGACATCCACGAGCTCTTGGATCTCACCCCGCGTCCCGCGGCCTAGCGCTCGCCTCGTTCGAACGGCCGGGAAACGACGTCATCCTCGACCGAGCCGCGGCTCGGCGCACTAGAAGCCCCGCGTCGGGAACGCCGCGTCGCGCTGCAACCAGTTGTCTTTGGGGTAGCTGGCCGACCCTTCCACCACATGCAGCGCGTAGGCATGCCTGGACACGTCGGACGTGTTGGCGCCGCTCAGATGGGGTAGGAGCCCGTGCAAGAGGATCAAGGTGCCCTTCTTGGCTTCCAGGGAGACGTAACCATTTTCCGGCGCAAAGGGCGGAAACGGCGTGGGGTCGAGCACGCGCGTGGCGACGCCCTCCCCGGCGCGAACGAAGCGCGCCTTGAGGCCCCCACGGTGTCCCCCTGGCAAGGCCCACATGGCGCCGTTCTGCAAGGTTGCATCCTGCAGCGCGAACCAAAAGCCGACGACGCTCGGCGGGTCGGTGTAGAGGAAGGTCGAGTCCTGATGGCAGACGACCTCCCCGCCAATGTGCGGTTGCTTGAAGATGTACATCGACTGGAGCAACCGCGGGTCCACGAAACCCACCTCGGCGGCCAACGTCGCGAGGTCGGGCGAGCGCGAGAACGCGTCGAACACAGGGTCAAGATCGTGCAAGGCGTGGCCCATTTTGTTAAGGCTTAGCGCTTTGTCTTGACGAAGTCTTCCCTCGCCATCGAAGGCGTCCGCTTCGAAGAAGAAACGGATCTTGTCGCCTGAACCCAGGAAATAGGCGTCGGTGGTGCGATTCTGATCGGTGGTGGAGAAGATGGAAGCGACCTCGTCGGGCTCGAACGCCTCGACCAGATCGCGGGCCCGCGCCAGCAACGCGTCGCAGGCCTCGGGCGCCACGAAATTGGGGAGCACAAGGAATCCATCCTCTTGCCAACGATCCCGTTGAGCTTCCGTGAGAAGGCAGGCCATGCGAGGAACTTACCACAGCCCACACTTGGACCGCCGACAATTGGGGCGCGCGCTCGGGCTCAGGTTGGGTCCGTCGGGATCGCCTATCAGCGGCTCACGGCGATGCCGCCGCTCTCGGCCGCCATCGCGCGCAGCATCGGGGCGTCCTGGTCGGCGCCCACGCCCACGGTGTCGAACCGCACGCCATGGCGCATGGCAACCCTTGCCTCGGCGAGGAGCTGGCTGCTGTCTCCTCCGGTGTTGGCAAGGCCGTCCGACAAGAACACCACGCGGCGAGGTTGGGCCGCGTAGGCCTGCCGCAGGGCGGGGACGGCGGCGGTCGTGCCGCTCGGGCCGATGGTGTTCACAAAGCTTACCGATGTCCAGCGCGCACCGGGGCTCATGGAGGTAAGACCCGGGGCGAGCTGACTGACGCTCTCGTTGAAGAACACCACGCTGAAACGCGTACCATCCGGGAGGGTAGACAGGGCTGAGACGAGCTCGGCCTTGGCGGCGTCCATTTTGGAAGGCGAGGCGGTCTGCGGAGCGCTGCCCAGGCCCCACGCGGACAGCGCGCTCTGGAAAGCGCTCGGCGTGGTAGGTACGGCTGCCGCTGCGCCCTGGAAGGCTGAAAATGCCGAGTAGCCCGCGGTGGCAAGGGAAGCCAACGCCGTCGTGGGAGCGCCCGTCGCCGAGCCGGACATGGAGTCGGAGCGGTCGAGCACGAAGATCACGTCGTCTGCCCCTCCGAGCGGAATGCCATAAAACTGCGGAATGCCTGGCAAGGGTAGCATGGCGCCGCCGCCCGCCGTGGCCGTTGCACCGCCGTTCGCCGAAGGAACGGCGCAGCCGCAGGGCGCCCCCTGCGCGCCGCCGTGGGAAGACGGCGAGCCGCTCCCCGAGGCGCTACCACTGCCGTAGGCGCCACCACGACCGTAGCCGTTGGCAGAGGCGCCAGCGCCGCCGTAAGCGGTTCCCGAGGCGCTGGCCGCCCCATAACCGTTCCCCGATGCGCCGGCCGTACCGTAACCGTTCCCCGAAGCGTTGGCCCCACCATAACCACTTCCCTGGAAGCTTCCCTTGCATCCCCCCGCGCTCGACGCCGTGGCGCCCCACCTACCATTTCCTTGAGCGCTCATGCGGGCAGCACAGCCGGTCTGCGAGGCGACGACGATGGCAAGGAAGGCGGCGGAGCGGAAGAGCGGCGACATAAGACCTCCTGGTGGTTCGACCGCCATTACAGGCTCCGTGCCATGGCGACGGAGCACCGTTCGCAGCTTGAAATACCGGGGATTTGCCGCCCGAACCGACGCTCTCGTGAATACCGGTTCACGCGAACCTGACACGTCGGCCCCCACAGCGGAGGGAACGCGCACGGCGGACTTGGGTGTGCTACGCTCCGCGCCCCTACCCCGCCATGAAAGCTCTACCCATCGAAATCTGGTCCGACGTCGCCTGCCCCTGGTGCTACGTCGGTAAACGTCGGCTCGAAGCGGCCCTCGCCCTCTTTCCCCAGCGGGATCAAGTCGAGGTGACCTGGCATGCCTTCGAGCTCGATCCCTCGGCTCCTCGCCGTCTGGACGGGTCGCTGTCCTACGTCGAACGTTTGGCCCGCAAGTATCGCACGACGAACGAGCAAGCCCAGGCGATGATCGAGCGCATGACCGGCGTCGCGGCGGCGGACGGCCTCGACTTCCACTTCGAGCGCATTTGCCCAGGCAACACCTTCGACGCCCACCGCGTCATCCACCTGGCCGCCCAACATGGACGGCAAGATGCTATGAAAGAGCGCCTGTTACGCGCCTACCTTTGCGAGGGGGAGGCCATCGGCGAGCCCGAAGTGCTCATCCGCCTGGCAGGTCAGGTCGGCCTCGGAACGGCGGACGACGAGGCGTTGGTGCGCAGCATGCTGGCCGGCGACGAGCTGACCCGCGAGGTCCGCGCCGACGAACGAGAGGCCCAGGAGATCGGGATCTCGGGCGTCCCGTTCTTCGTCTTCGGGGGCCGATTTGCCGTTTCGGGCGCGCAAACACCCGATGTCCTCGGCATGGTCCTGCAAAAGACCTGGAGCGCGCTCCACGCAGGCCCCGAGCTCGTTGAAGGAGCCGCCTGCGGGCCCGACGGCTGCGCCTGACCGTTCACCGCCCCAGCGACGACCTCGATGGGAGGTCCTCAGCGCGGAGCCCCGGCGTCGGGGGCGGGAAGAGCGGGCGAGCTGAGCCGATCATCTTTGGGTTAGACCCTCCGTTCGACTTGCGCGTAAGAAGAGGCTCCTATGCCCAAACTGCGCCTTTTCTCGGTCGCCTCCCTCCTCGTTACCATCAGCACCTCGCTCGCGTGCGCGCCTTCCATGCCGACCGAGGCGCAGTCTCCCGACGCTGGCGTCAAAACAACGCCCGAGACACCACCTGTGTTCACGCTCGCCGCCCAGGGGGCCGGCGCGCAAGACGAAGACGCGAAGAACGCCGTGGCTTCGCGCATTACCAAGGTGACGGTCTACTCCGATCGAGCCCTTGTCACGCGCGAAGCTACGGTGCCCCTGACCACGGAACCGGTCGTCTTCCGCTTCAATCAACTGCCCGGCTGGGTCGACGACGGCTCGGTGCGCGCCGCCACCAGCGCTGGCAAGATCGTCGATGTGAGCGTAGAGCGGCGTTTCTTGGCGCGCTCGACCGACACGGGCTTCCAGAAGGTCGAGCAAGAGCACAAAGCCCTGCTGATGCGCCTGCAAGCGCTCGACGATGAGCTTACCATCCTCGACGCGCAGAAGGCGCAGATCGAGTCGCTGAAGGTCTTCTCGATGGACAAGCTGCCGAAGGACGCGATCATGCGCGACATCAAGGTGTCGAGCTACGAAGAGGTGGTGGACTTCGTAAGCCGTTCGCTGCGCGACACCGCGGCCGCGCGCCGCAAGACGCTGGCGGAGCGCGAGCGGCTGGCGCCGGACGTGGAGGCCAGCGCGCGCAACGTGGAGGAGCTGCGGCGCCTGACGAAGCTGGAAGAAACGACCGTGCTCGTGACGTTGCAAGGCAGCGCGGCGACGAGCGCGAAGGTCACCCTGACCTACGCCACGCCGGGAGCGACATGGGAGCCCATGCACGAGCTGCGCGCCGACTCGGCGAAACCAGACTCGGCGGAGCTGACCTCGTTTGCGGTCGTGACCCAGACAACGGGGGAAGACTGGAATATGGCCGAGCTATCCTTTTCCACCCAGTCGTCGTCCGACCCCGAGCGCATCCCCGAGCTCGAGATGTTGGCCCTCGGCAAGACCGAAGAGACCACGCGCACCGTGACTCGGACAGAGACCTCGTTCAGCCGCGCGCAGCAGGCGTACGCCGAGCAAAACATGCACTGGAATCGCATGAACCAGGCGCCCTCCGCCGCGCGCTCGGAGGTCGAGCGCTTCGAGAAGTCGTACTCCTCAAACCTCGAGTTCTTCGAGCAAGTGCAGAACAAGACGGTCCAGATCTTCCAGGGCTTGCAGCAGCGCGGCACGAACGTCCACTTCGTGAGCCAAAAGGCCGCCGTCGTGCGCTCCGATGGCAGGCCCATCCGCCTGCCCATCGGCAGCCACAGCATCAAGGCGCAGGGTAAGATCATCGCGGCGCCGGAGGAGTCGTTCAACGCGGCGCTCACGCTGCAAATGACGAACAGCAGCCCGCAACCGCTGTTGCCCGGGGGTGTGGCGCGCTACCGCGACGGCGCGTTCCTCGGCATGACGGACATGGACTTCGTGGCTCAAGGCGAGGATTTTTCGCTATTTTTCAGCGTCGCCGATCAGGTGAAGCTGACGCGCAAGCTCGACCGAAAGCACAGCTCGCTCGTGCGCCGCGCTCGCAATCGCATGCAGCTCTCGTTCATCACCACCGCGAAGAACCTCTCCGATCGTAGCGTCGAGCTGGTCATCGCCGAGCGC
>CAYLJT010000268.1:0-9987 GCA_964383995.1 uncultured Polyangiaceae bacterium | reverse complement strand
GCAGCCCTGCACAAGCACCTACCCAGGGGAATCCCAAAAACCCATCCAACACCCCCCAACCGACCCCTCTCCCGAGGGGAGAGGGGAAGGGGTGAGGGCCAACCGTCAAAAGCTCATCACGTCCGTGCTCGTGCCATTCGCCCCCGCGTTCGCCTTCGCGTTGACGTTTCCACCCGCACCACCAAGACCCGCCGTGCCCGGCGTAAGCGTCGTGCCACCGGCCTGCTCGGGTGCCCCACCCACGTGCGCGATCGCCGCCGAAGGGCCACCCAAACCACCTCCGCCCGGACCACCGTTTCCACCCTTACCGCCTTGTCCGCCAGAGCAACCTGGGTTCGTTCCCCCCGCGGGGTCTCCTCCTACGCCTCCTAGGCCTCCAAGGGCACCAGGTTGAAAATCACCGCCCACGCCGCCCGCGCCACCACTTCCGCTCTGCAGCACGCACGCGTCCAATGTCACAGTCGCGTTGACCGAGACAAGTGCAAAGCTCGCCCCGCCCGGTCCCGCGCCTTCACCAGGCAAGCCTCCACAGCCACCAGCGCCTCCGGCTCCACCGCTCGCACCTGCGCCCGGTCCGCCCATGCAGATGCCGTTGCCACCTTTGGCGCCGCCGCCGCCCCCTCCGCCTTGACCCACCGTGCCTGGCATGCCTGCCGTACCGCTTGTGCCTTGGTATCCCGTGGAAGTCAGTGTGCCCGGCCCGCTTGCGCCGACGCCGGGGGTGCCTTCGGTGCCGTTGTCCCCAGCTTGGGCACCGCCGTTGACGCCACCCACATTGCAGTTCCAACCCGCGCCTACCTCGCCGGTGCCCCCAAACCCGTTCCCCGCGCTGACGGGAAGGCCGTTGGCGCCGTCGCCACCATTAGCGTTGTTCCCATCGCCGCCCTTGCCACCAATGGACAGCGCGCCGTCTCCACACACCTCACCATCCGTTTGCGGAGCCCCGGGGACCGGATTCGCACTGCATGCTGCGCTCCCGCCCGCCCCCGCCTTCCCTTGCATCGGCGCCACGCTCGGTCCATCCACCCCATCCACGCCCGCCGCACCATCCCGCGCCGTCATCGCGCAGCGCACAAACGTAGCCTCCACACCGTCGACGAGCACGGCAATGCTCGATCCTCCAGGCGCCGTGGCGTTCGTTGCCTCCATGGCAAGGTCGTTCACCACCAATCCCGCCGCCGTGCTCTCCACCGTCAACGCGATGGCATCGCTTGGAGCTGCAACGGTTGTCTTCGTCTCCGCCAACAACGCCCAATCATTCGCGCAATCCAACCCCCCATAAATCGTGATCCCCTCCGCCACCGTCACGGCCTCGTCGAACACTTCCGCACACGCATAAACGCGCTTCGTTTCACTCGCCAAGTCCACCGCCTCTTGCAAGCTGCGCACAGGCGTTGTTTTCCCGCCCAAAGCGCCATCCGCGCCCATGCCAGACGACGCGAACACGCCACAACCGTCATCGACAACGCCCATCGCAGGGTCACAGTTGCCGGGGTCCGTCCCACCGCCACCGTCGCCTCCCGCACCATTCCCACCCCCACCACCGCTGCTCGTGCTCGACGTGCTCGCAGCATCCGTGGGGCAAGTGCCGTTGAGGTCGCAATCGCCCGCGCGGTCTTGGCACCCTGCCATCCATCCAGCGCCGAGAAGCAGTGTTACGCCCAGGGTGGTCGAGAAGGTTCCAAACGTGCGCATGGTGGTCTCCAAAGAAGCGAAACTGCAGTGGTTGAACGATACGAAGTTGACGGCCTAGAACGCGCCCGAGAGCCCGATTCCTCCGCTGTCCGGTCCGACGAGCGGGCGCACTTGCAGCGCCGATTTCGACTCCTCGGGCCGGGTGACGAGGGCCAGGATCGTGGTGCCCACGACGGCGACTCCGCCGCTGATGAAGAGCGGTACCGCGAGGTGGGCCCATTTGTCGCTGTCCTGGTTGCGGTCGGCGATGTAGCCACAGTTGACAACCTTTTGCGCGCCGCCGCAGGGCTGCTGGATGCCGCTCGCGCGGAGCTCGGCCAGGGTGTCATCGGCGTCGCCCGCGGCGTTGTTCGCTAGCACGGTGGTCACTACGCCGCCTAGCAGCAAGCCGAAGCCCAGGCCGCCTCCGACCACGATGGCCGGCGTTCGCCACGCGGGCATCGTCGGGGTCGCTCCGCTGGCTTTCTCTAAGGTCAAGGCGACGCTCTTCTTGCTTCCGGCTGCGCCTTCCCATGTTTCTTCCGCGTCTTCAAAACCCTCCAGGTGCGCCCTCACGGTGTGCTTTCCGGGCTCCAAATACAGCGTCTTCGGGAGCGGGTTTACGCCGACTTTGACGCCGTCGATGCTCAGCTCGGCCCCCGGCTCGCTGACGGTGACGGTCAGCTCCACGATCTTTCCGAGAGCCTTGTCAAGCGCTGCTTGCACCGCCGCCCGTTCTTCGGCCCGCGCGCCGACTTCCTTCGACATGGCGTCCACCGTGTAACGAAGGTGCTCAGCGGCGTCGCGATAACGGCCAAGCTCGGTCTCGCACACGGCCATGTCCCCCGCGATCGAGTAGTGCTGCTTCAGGGCCCAGGCCGCTTGGTAGGCCGCACAGGCCTTCTCCCATTCCTTCTTCGCTAACAGGCCCGCTCCTTTTTCGGCGAGCACGCGCGCCTCGTCCGTGACGGCGTCTGTCGGTTTCTGAGCGTGCGCGTCTCCCGCGAAAACCAGCGTTTGGAGCGCACT
The DNA here is from genome assembly GCA_964383995.1 of uncultured Polyangiaceae bacterium. GTDB lineage: Bacteria > Myxococcota_A > Polyangia > Polyangiales > Polyangiaceae > CAYLJT01. The sequence goes on along the minus strand of CAYLJT010000268.1, from coordinate 7,284 downwards.
TCCCAACAACAGTCCAAGCCATTTCTTCATCGTCTTTGCGCTTCCTACCCTCAAAATCGAGGGCCTCCAAAAATGCCCCCGCCCGAAGTCGCTGGCTTCGGCGTCGGTGCTGGCGCCGCCGTGGGGGGCGACGGCGCGGCTGGCGTGGCCGTCGTGGGCGGCGTTGCTGCGGGCGGCGACGGGGAGACCGCCGCTTTCATCGGGGCCGCCGAGGGCCTTGCCGTCGCCGTTTCGCGGGGCGTCGGCACCGGCTCGGGCAGGGCCGAAGCGATCTCGGGGGTTGGCGCCGATGCCGGGGCCGGCGGATCGACCGTCGCGGCGACCGGCGGCGCCGCCTCCGCGGTCACCGCGGTGGACACCAAGCTCGCCGCTGCGCCCGGCATGATCTCCACGTCGGAAGGCCCCTTTTGCAACCAACCCGCGAGCCACGCCGAGCCCAGCACACCAAACAACCCAAACGCCAGTCCAAAGCCCCAGACCCACTTCGGCGCGCCCTTATTCATGGGCAGCATCACCGACTCGGTCGCGGCTGGCGCGTGGGCGCTCGGCAGCGCGCTCGGCCGGATGCCTGGCAACGGGGCCTCCTTCTCCCAGGCACTACGCGGCTCCACCGCCCGCACAGGGCCGCGCTCGGGCAGCCGCTCCCGTGCCTCGGTCGCATCCTCCGACCAACGGGCGCCCACCCTGCCTCGGCCTTCCACCGCGGTCTCGGACGTTTCTTCGCCCTGTTCGAGCGCGCTGTCTTTTTCGCTTGACATGGGGCCCTGATGGGCCTTGTGCACTCGCGTGGTGGGCTGCTGGCGCGGATCGATCTCGGGTCGCAGCGCAACGCGCGCCACGGGCAAGGTCGGGTTCTCCCGAACCACGTCGAACGTCTTCGGCGGCAGGTACGCCCGGTCGATAGCCGTCGACACCGTGTCGGCGCGAATCTCCATCTCGCCCGTTTCGCGGCCCGTATCTGCGGGTAACGGCGCGACGTACAGGCCTATCTCCGGGGGCCTCGGCTCCTTGCCCTTGCGGTGCTGCAACCACGCCTCGTGCTCGCGGTGGAACGTCTCCCACGCCGCACGCGCTTCGTCGCTCGGCGGCGCCGCGCCGTGGTCTACACCAAACATTTCGGTCTCGAGACCTTTGCCGTCGGAGACGCTCATGGTCCCTCGTGGAGGCGGGCGTGCCCCCCGGGCAAGTGGGTGAGCGCCTTCGCGGCGAGGCATGCCCGGAGGGCGCCTTCTCCGCGCGTGTAACGGCGCTTCACCGTCCCCGACGAAATGCCGAGCTTGGCCGCGACCTCGTCCACCGTCGCCTCCTCCAAGACCCGCGAACGGATCACATCACGGTCCTGCGCGGGCAACGCCTCCATGCAGCCTCGCAGCGCGTCCAAGGCGCGTTGCCAGTCCAGCCGCTCGATTGTCGCCGTCTCGCCAAATCGCCGCGTGGCCTCGGCGATCGCGCCGAGCGCGTAGACCGAAGCGATGCCGTCCACCATCGCCGAAAGATCCGCCGCGCACACGTCGTCCTCTTCGAAGGCCAAGTCGCCCGCCGTGCGCCATTCCCCCGCACTGTGAGCGGCTGCAGCGCGGCCCGCAAAGCTCGTGGCACCGCGGTAGTCGTCGAGATGCTTGCGTACGAGCTCCAACATGCTCCCGCGTATGCGATACCACGCATACGTGGTGAACTTCACCCCGCGGCTCGGTTCGAACGTGCGCGCCACCTCGACGAGAGCCTGCATGCCCTCGCCCCTCAGCTCTTCGAACAGCACGCTCCCGGCACGCGGCGCGATGGCCGCCACCTTCTCGGCGTGCAGTCGCACCAGATGCAGGTGATCCATCACGAGCTGTTGCTGCTCCTTCGTTAGCTCACTCACGTTGTCCCCCCTGTTTTTTTTGCACGCCGAGCGCCTCCTCCGCACCGGCCACGGGCACGTCGGCGCTTTGTTTCACATCGGGCGGCGGTCGCAGGCGACGGGCGTAGGCCCGCGTAGTTGGGTGCGTGCGCACCAACAGGCGCAGCTCCTCACGCATCGCGGTGAGCGCCTCGGGTGGCAACAGTCCCGAAAAGCGAGCGGTAGCTCGCTCGACTTCGGCGTCGAGCACGGGGTCGGCATCGTCGGCGTGCTCGGGGTCGGGAAGGTCAGCAGGTAACAAGGCCATGGTGGTCGCAGCTCACGAAGCGTATTGTCGTCTGAAGAATCGAAAACGGATCACGATCGAAGGCTCCCCATCTAAAAGCGCACGGAACGGTCCTCGGAAGGGTCCAGGTCCTTGGCCGACGGCGGCTTCGGCGCGGGCGTCGCAGGGCTCGTAGAGGCCGGTGCGGCGGGCTTGCCCGCGGGGGGCGTGGCAGCGGGCGTGGCGGCGGGCGTGGCGGGGCTGGCAGATGCCCCCGTGGCCGTTGGCGACGTCGGTGCCCGAGGCGAGGGCGAGTGGGCGGAGGGCGCGACCGACGACGGCGGTGCGGATGCTGACGCCTCGGGGCTTGCGTTCGTGAGCTCGTCAGGCGCCGATGGCACGGGCGGGTCGGCGGACGGCGGAAGGGCGACGTCGGAGGCGGCCGGCGCCGCCGTTGGCTCGACCGGTGGCGCGGCAAACGGCTCCGATCCCTGAGCCTTCAGCCAAAGTAGAGCCGCGACGACGCCCCCGAGCAGCGCGGGGACCGACAGCGCGAGCGTCAGCACCACACCGCGCCGGGAGGCCGGCGCGCGCACCCACGTGGGGCGAGCAGCGCGGCGCGGCGACGCCGGGGGGGTCGGTGAAACCGTCGGTGAAACGGTCGGAACGGGCGCGGGCGCCCCGGTTTGGGCGGCGGCCGCGGGCAGCATCGGCCATGCTGTTCGGGCAGCGTTCTGCGGGGTCGACCGCGGGGTGGGCGCGCTCACCGGTATGTCCATGGTGCGTTGCGAGGGCGCGGTCCCGTGGGGCGTCGTTGGGATCGAAGGCGCCGACGACGGCGCGGGCATCATCACCGTCCTGCGCGGCAGGTCGACGTCTGCAAGCTCCAACGTGGGAACCTGGCCTACCGGTGCCGGGATCGGCGAGGTAACCGCTTCGGTCTTCGCAAGCGCCCATGCTGCCCGAGGGGCCGCCCTCGGAGCGCCTGGGCCTGCGGCCAGCATGGCGGGCTGTGGCACCCGTTCGGCCACCCGCACCACCACCGACGAGTCGGGCAGCTCGGGCGCTGTCGGCTGCTCGACGAGCGCCGTCGGCGGCACGTGCTCGCGCCGTGCACCCGGGCTTTGCATCGACGGCCGACCGTAGGTGTCCTCTTCGGGGTGCATCGCGAGCCACGCCTGAAACGCGCTGCGCAGCCCGCTCGCCAGCTCCACCATCGTCTGCTGCCGCTGCGCCGGCACCTTCGACAACGCACGCATCACGATCGCCGCGATGCCCTCGGGCACACCCAGGTCCACGAGGGGCCGCGGCGTCTGAAAGAGGTGCGCTCCAAGGGCCAGCACGCCCTCGGGGAACGAGCCGTCCGCTTGCAAGAACACGTACCGGTGACCGAAGAGCTCGTACGCAATGAGGCCCACGAGGTACACGTCCGTGAACGGGCCGATGGGCTCACCGTGAATCTGCTCCGGGGTCATGTACGCAGGCGTGCCCGGCTGCTGACCCGGCATCGTGCTCTTCACGAACGTGTTGGCGTCGTAGAGCTTGGCAATGTTGAAATCGATGACCTTGACCTGGCCCTGCTCGGTCACGAGCACGTTCTCGGGCTTGATGTCCCGATGAATCGTGCCGTGCTCGTGGGCCGCGGCGACACCCTCACACAGCTCGAGCACGATGCGCATGGCGCGCGGAAGGCTCGGCTTGTGGCGCGCCGCGTAGGCGCGGAGCGACATGCCGCGCACAAGCTCTGTGGCGAGCCAGGGCGCGCCCTGTGCGCTGACACCCGCCGCCAGCATCTGCACGACGTTGGGGTGCTGAATGCGCGCCAGCGCCATCGCCTCGGCTCGCGCCCGCTGCACCGCGTCCGAGTCGGGCCCGGCCTCGATCTCGACCTTCAGCACCTTCAGCGCCACGGGCCGCCGCGAGAAGGTCTCCACGGCCTCGAAGACCGAGCCCCGCCCGCCTTCCCCCAAGAGCCCGACGATTTCGTAGCTCTCGAACGTGTCTCCTGGTCGAAGTCTCTTGCGGGCCATCGTTCGCTGTGAGGGTCCCTCGTTCGGTAGCCTAGTCAACGCGCTCATGCTGCGTCACCACGCTTTCGGTCGAAGCCGACGTGCGTCGCCCCGATTATCCGAAACCGCGCCGGCCTCGGATCACGAAACTGGCCCGTTCCGCCTCGCCCCCGGAGGGTGCACGAGAATGCCCGTTCCCCCGCCCGGACGATCCGTTGTTCGATGCGCTTCCGATAATCGGGCCGTGACCGCTTCGCGTGAACCGCCCGCCGACCAGCCCCTCGCGGGGACGCCCTACCGCTTCGTTCGGTCCTTGCGGCAAGGTGCCATGGGGGAGGTCGTCGTGGCCGAGCACATCGCGCTCGGGCGCCTCGTCGCCCTCAAATCCCTGCACGCCGACATCGCCAGCGACCCTACCTTCATCGAGCGGCTGCGTCTCGAAGCCCAAGCCGCTGCGCGCATCGCATCGCCGCACATCGTCTCCGTCCTCGACATTGGCGTTACCGCAAAGGGGCGACCCTACCTGGTGATGGAGCTGCTCTCCGGCAATACGCTGTCCGACGAGCTCCGGGCGCGCGGACGTTTCGAGCCTGAGGAAGCCATCGATGTCGCCCTGCAACTGCTCCACGGCCTCGACGCGACGCACACCCTGGGCCTCGTACATCGCGATCTCAAGCCGGCCAACTTGTTCCTGTGCGACCGGGACACCCGCGGGCAACGGCACCTCAAGATCCTCGACTTCGGCATCGCCAAAGTGCTCCGCGGCGCGGCTGCCTCCGCCCCGGGCCCCATCGCTTTGCCCACCGAGCAGGGGGTAACCCTAGGAACCCCGCGCTACATGGCCCCCGAGCAGGCCACGGGCCGCCCGGTCGATGCCCGCACCGACCTGTACGCCGCCGGGCTCATTCTCTACGAGCTACTCGCCGGCCGGGGTCCGTTCGCCGACATACGACAGCTCGGCCCGCTCTTGGAGGCTCAGGTGGGCGACCTGCCTCCCCCTCCTTCGAGCTTCGCGCCCGTTTCTCCTGCCCTGGAGGCCGTCGTCATGCGCGCCATCGAAAAGCGCCCCAGCGACCGCTTTCGCTCCGCCGACCAGTTCGCTCGCGCTCTGCGCGCCGCCGCGCCCACCCCGTCGCGGCCACCCCCTCGCCGAAGCTCGCAGCCCGAGCCCTTCCCAGCGTTGTCGGCACTTGAGCCCGCTCGCCGCTCCCATGCCCCGGCATCCGCTCTTGAGCCCAAGCGCCGTTCGCTCTGGTTCGAGGCGGCGGCGGCCCTTGGCATCTCTACGCTGCTGACGATTCTTTTCCTCCTTGGGCTACTATCCCACCTGCATCGGTGACCCATGACACACACACGCTCCCGTCGGATCGCGCTTTTTGCGGGTCTTCTCGCGGTCTCGCTGCTCGCCACTCCGAGCCGTTCGGCGCGCGCGGATGCCAAAGACGAAGCCGCCCGACAGGTCGCGCGCGACTCCTTTGAAGAAGGCCTCAAGCTGATGGACGCGCACGACTGGCCGAGCGCACGCAAAGCCTTCCTGCGCGCATTCGAAGCGAACAACCACCCACAAATTGCCGGCAAGCTCGGTGAGGTCGAGCTCAAGCTCGGCATGTACTCCGAAGCGAAAGAGCACCTGACCTTTGCGCTGAACGAGCCCAACCAGAGCGTCGCGCCCGAGCGGCGGCAAAAGTTGGAGAGCCTGATCGCCGAGGCGGACGCCCGTCTGGCGCCCAAGTCCGCGTCGCCGGCTCCGCCTCCGGCGCAGAAAGAGCCGAAGCGACCACCCGCCGGGGCTGCGGACGCCGAACAGGGCCCGCCGGGACTGCTGTTGGCGGCCGAAGGTGGTCTTGCCCTGGTCCTCGCGGGCGTCGGAACGGGCCTTTGGATCGCGGGAGACAACCAACTGGACGAAGCCGCGACGACCCGAACGGAGCTTGTGAGCGGCGGTAACGGCGGCGACAGCGCGTGCTACGGGTCGGCCTCGAGCGCGTGCGCCGAGCTTTCGGATCAGGTCGCCAACTCCGAGACCCTCCGAAACGCCGCCCTGGGCTCGTTCATCGCCGCGGGCGTGTCCGCTATCGCGGTGCCCCTCACCCTCGTGCTTTGGCCCGCAGACACCGATCCCGTCACCGTCGGGGTGGTGGTCACGTCAAGCAGCGTCGCCGTTACCGGGGCGTTCTGACCGCCTGCCCTTGCGCGACCTGGCTGATCCGTTGGCGAGGGCTGCGCCGATAATCGGGTCGTCGGGCCTGTGAGGCGCGCGAACCGCGTTCTTGCATCCCTGAAAGAGAGAAGGACTCAACTCTGCCAATGTCCCCTCCCACGCCACCACAAAGACCGCTGCCCCCGAGGCCGCGGTCAGGCTGGGAAGGGGTCTTTTCGGAATCCTCGGCGATCACGGACCAACGCGGATACCCATCCGAAAGGGTGAGGGAACCGCCCTGCGAGCCGCAAGTGTCCGCCGCCACGAGACCGCACTGTTGGAGGGCTGTCTCCTTCTCTCTTTTGGGGCTGCAACGACGTCGACCGCACGAACCCCTGGACAAGACCCACCACCCCCCGGGGCTTGTTTGATCCGTTCTCCCATTGGACCTGACAACACGAGCCGATGGAAACAAACGTGATCACACTCGACTTCACGGCCTGGTCCGAGCTCAGCGTCCGCCTGTTCGAAAGGCCCCCCAGCGTCCGAAGGCAGCTCCTCGAAGACGCCGATTTGTCCGAGGACGAATGGCAAACCATCGACGCCTGGCACACGGACGCCCTGGCCCGCGCCCTGGCCCAGGGCGATCCCAGGCGCGCGGTGATCCGCGTGCGGCACTTCGAAGAAGAGCGCCAGCGACGACGACAAGAGCATCTGGAAGACGCGCCAGCGGCAAGCACCGCGACGCCCGGTGCCACCCTCGACGCCGAGGAGGTCTCCCACCTGCGCATCCGCCCGGTCATGCCTTTCCTCCGACCCGTGCCGGACCACGACCTGCCGCGCCCGGCGCCTCCCGTCCCGTGGCCGGCCGCCTGCGAGCGAGGCGCAACCGTGGACCTGTCGGCCTTGGCGCCCGTCCGCCCGAGTCCACCCTTCGCCGTGCCTCACCCCGCTCCCACCATGCCGATCGCTAGGTACGCCGCGCTCACCGCGGATCTTCAGGCCCATCCGAGCCAACAGCAAACCG
>CAYLJT010000267.1:0-9996 GCA_964383995.1 uncultured Polyangiaceae bacterium | reverse complement strand
TCAACGACTACATCAAGATGAAGCGCCTCACGCCCGAGGAAATCGCGAACTTCCCGCACAAGAACGTGATCGTGCGCGCCCTCGGCATGAAGGAGACCGTCAAGGTCGATACGCGCTTCGAGGTTCCGCAGGCGATGGACACGTTCCTCCTCTGTTCGGACGGCCTTTCGGGCCCCGTGCAAGACGACGCGATCGCCGAGATTCTGGGCAAGCACTCCGATCTGAAGGCCGCGAGCTCGGCGCTGATCGAGCGCGCAAACGAGAACGGCGGACCCGACAACGTGACCTGCGTGCTCGTGCGCTGGTTGCCGACGTAGCTCGTCGCCGCAGCTAAACCGTCGGATGCGTCGTGTACGACGCCACGTGCTCGGCGATCAGGCCATCGGCTACACGCAGGCGCCGTGAGAGCTGGCGCGCGACGTTGAGCACCATCAGGGCGTACGCCTTGGCGTCGCGGCGATAGAGCGCCTTGATGTCGTTGATGGTCACGTGCAGCGCACGGACGGCCGAGATGGTGCGCACCGTGGCAGAGCGAGGCGCCAAATCGATCATCGACATTTCCCCGAACCAATCGCCGGGGCCGAGCACGGCGATGCGCGCTTCGCGTTCGTTGGGCGCGTGTCGCACCACTTCGGCCTCGCCGTCGAGCAACACGAACATGTCGCGGCCGAGCTCACCCTCGTGAACCATCTCCGTGCCCGGGGCGAGAACAACCGTCTCCAGTGTCCGAGACAAGACCTCCAGGGCGTCGTCGGGGAGGCCACCAAAGAGGCCAATCTCACGCAACACCGCAGCCTGCGGCGAGAGCGGAGGGAGGGGCGGCAATTGGTTTTCGACCATGATCACAGACAAGCGCCGTAGGTTACCGCGCCGATGACGACCGGGTTTCCGTTCGCATCGGTGAGCCCCACACAGGAGGTAGCCCCGCTGCACGAGGGGTTGTTGACGTTGCACCACTTGAGGCACACATCGCTCGCGCCTCCCGTGTTGAAGCAGCCGTATTGCACGGCGCACTCGGTGCCGTCGGCGCAGACCGATTGCTGCGTGCCGGCGCCTGCGCCGTTGCAGTAGGTGAAGAAGCGCTTGAGCCCGCTTTGCTCCTGCGCGAGCTGACACGAGGTGCCTGCGACGGGGCAGCCGGTGTTGGTGACGAGATCGCAGTTTTCGGAGCAGATGGTCACCCCCGGGATGGTGCCGCCGCTACCGTCGTTCAGGCCGAACGCGCACAGGCCGCCGGGGCTCTGGCAGTCGTTGTCGGTGTCGCAGAACTTGGCGCACGTGCTCACGGTGGGCGCCGTGTCTTTCTTCAGGATGCACAGGTAGCCGGGCGCGCAATCCTCGACGCCACCGCACTCTTGCCCCCAAGCGATGGAGCCTTCGGGCACGCAGCCGATGCCCGCCGCGTTGACCGAGCACTGTTCCCCGGCGTTGCAACCGCACTGCGGCAGCGTGACCTTGCACGGGTCGTCTTCGCACATGGGCGGCGCGCCGCCGCTCCCCGACGTTGCGCTGGTGCTGGTCGATGTCGCGGACGTGGTCGCGGTGGTGCTGCCCCCGCCCGCGGATGAGGTGCTGCCCGTCGTGGCGTCGCTCGAGCTCTCGTCGCCGCCTTCGAGCCCCGAGAGAGAATCGCCCGTCGCACAGGCCATCGACCAGAGTGCGATCGAGCCGGCCAGTGCCGCTATTTTTAGGGTTACGAGGGGGATCCGCATGAAGGCACCTCGTGCCGCAGCGCCCAGCCGCGGCGCGTGAGGGATCGTCGATGGAGGCTACGCCGACGCACCCAAACGTCAATCGCGCTGCACGGACGTGGCGTCAGCACCCTTTTCGGAGAAGCTGCGAAGGAGTAGGGCGCTTTGCATGTCGAACCTGCGCGGCCCGGCGATTCAAATCGCGCCGTCGATCCTTTCCGCCGATTTTGGGCGCCTCGCCGAGGAGATCCGCGCGATCGAAGAGGCCGGGGCGGACCTCGTTCACGTCGACGTGATGGATGGGCGATTCGTGCCCAACATCACCATCGGTCCACCCGTCGTGCGCGCGGCGCACAAGGCCACGAAGCTCCCCCTCGATGTGCACCTCATGATCGTCGAGCCCGAGCGCTACGTCGCCGATTTCGTCGACGCCGGGGCCAACATCGTCACCGTCCACGTCGAGGCCTCGCCCCATCTGCACCGCACGCTTCAACAGATCAAAAGCCTCGGCGCGAAGGCCGGCGTTTCGCTCAATCCCCACACCTCCGAGGAGAGCATTCGGCACGTCTTGGGCGATCTCGATCTCATCCTGGTGATGAGCGTAAACCCTGGTTTTGGCGGCCAATCGTTCATCCCGGGCGCCCTCAAGAAGCTCCGCGCCCTGCGTGCGATGCTCGACGCCGAAGGCCTCGACACGCTGCTCGAAGTCGACGGCGGCATCACGAGCAGCACGGCCCCGAGCGTGATCGAAGCGGGGGCGAATGTGCTCGTCGCGGGCTCGGCGGTGTACGGCGCAGCGAAGCGGGAGAGCCCCTACGAAGAGCGCACCGCGGCCTATCGAAAGGCCATTCAGGCCCTGCGGCCGGTGCAGGCGTGAGGGGCTCCTCCGAGGGCTTCGCGCTCACGCTCGCGGCGTGCGTGATGGGCTGTGGCCCGAGCGCCATCGAGCCGCGCGAGCCTTCGGATCCCACGCTGCTCGTGCCCCTCGCGCCGCCTGCGCCCGCGCCCTTCGTGTCCGAGACAAGACCCCCCGCCGATCCGTACGAAGCCCTGCTGCAGCACGTGTCCGACGTGCGCGGCTTGCCCATTCGGCGAGCGGTGCCCGAGCGAGTCTTGTCACGTGAGGGCATGGTCGCGCATATGCGAGCGATCACGGAGCGCGAGACCCCCGAGTCGATGCTGCGCGCGCAAGGCGAGATCCTGGCAGCCCTCGATCTCGTGCCTCCGGACTACGACTTCGTCGCGGGCATCTACGCCTTGCTCGAAGACGCGGTGGCCGGCCTCTACGACCCGGACGACGCGACGATGTATTTGGTCGCCGACCTCGACGAGGCCGAGCGCGAGCAAACGCTCCTGCACGAGCTTGTCCACGCCCTCCAAGACCAAAGCTACTCACTCGCGACGCGCCTTCGCTACGTGCCCGGCGACTCCGATCGCCGCACGGCGCTGCACACGCTGGCGGAGGGCGACGCCACGAGCGCCATGTACGCCGCGATGGGCGCGACCATCCGCGGTTTTCGCACGACGGCCGAGTCCCACCCGGAGGAAGGCTCGACGGTGCCGCCCGTGCTCTATGCATCGCTGTTGGCGCCCTACCTGGACGGCCTGCGCTTCGTGGAAGGCCTGCGCAAAAAGGGCGGCTACGCGGCCGTCGACGCGGTCTGGAAAGACCCACCGACCACCACCGAACAGCTCCTCCACGCCGACAAGCTAGCGAGCCACGAGCCCGCCGTAGCCCTGCCCAAGCTCCAAGCCTCGCTGCTCGAAAAGGACTGGGAGCTGATGGACGAGGACGCGATGGGCGAGCAGGGCCTGCGCCTCGTGCTCGAACAATGGACCGACGCAGCGTCCGCCGAGCGAGCGGCGGCCGGTTGGGGAGGCGACGCGCTAGCCGTCCTGACCTGCCGCGGATGCGCCGCCGGAAACGACACCTACGCGGTGGTGTGGCGCCTGGTCTTCGACACGGAGAACGACGCCGTGGAGCTGAGCGACATCTTCAGCCAACGCTTCTCGAAAACCTGCCGTGAGCGCCCGCAAAGCGGCCCCCTCACCTGGACCCGCAGCGGAAACCGCATCACCCTGGTCACCGGCCCTCACAGCCGAACCGGAGGGACCATCCAAGCCGAGGGGCACTGCCCCCAAGCCATCAAGCACCTTTCCTCCATCCATCGTTGACGGGTCCCCAGACGTGCGGGAAAGTGCGTCGGCTCCCCGGAGGAGTGGCCGAGTGGTCGAAGGCAGCGGTTTTGAAAACCGCCGTACGGGCAACTGTACCAGGGGTTCGAATCCCTTCTCCTCCGCCAGCTTGACGCGTCCGCGCCAGGGCCCTCCGGCCTACGCCAGCCAAGAGGGCGCCTGCCATCAAGGCAGCGCGACGCCGTAGCGACGTAGCCAGTTGGTCAGCGTCTGGTAGCTCGAAAAGCCTACCAGCGTCGCGGCCTTGGTCTTGTTGCCGTCGGCCTCTTGCAGCGCGCGCCCCAGGTAGTGTCGGGCCACCTCGCCGATCGTCTCTTCCAGGCGAAAGCCATTGCCCAGGGCTCTGTGCAAGACGCCTCCATCCGACGACGAAACCGGGGTCACCAGCGATTCTCTTATGTCGTCTTCTTGGAGCAAGCTGCCTTTGGACCAAATGAAGGCACGAATGAGCGTGTTTTGAAGCTCCTTGATGTTTCCCGGCCAGCCGTGGCGTAGAAGAAGGTCTCTTCCGGCAGGAGAAATTTTTTTGTGGGGACCGGCCGGCCTCGCCAGGTCTTCGTTCAGGCGCTGGACCTTCTTGTCGATCAAGAGGCCCAAGTCACCCTCGCGAAAGCGCAGCGCGGGGATCTTGAGCACCAAGATGGCCAGATGCTCATAGAGGTCCTCCCGAAACTGACCCTCTTGCACCAGGGCACGCAAATCGCGGCTCGTCGTGGCGACGACCCTCGGGCCATCGGCGCGCGGCGCCTCGAGCCAGCTCACGAGGACCCCTTGCAGCGACCAGGGCAGGGCCGCGACCTCGCGAAAAACCAGGGTGCCGCCCTTCGGCGCCTCCAACACGTCGCCCTCGACCAACGCGCCACAACGGACCACCTCGGGCGGGCGGCTACCCCTCGGCCCGGCGCGGTGGATGGCCCTCGCCAAGAGCTCTTTGCCGGTGCCCACCTCGCCTTCCAAGAGCAGCGGAACCTCGTAGGAAGCGGCCTGCTTCGCGCGCACGATCAGCCGCTTCATGACGTCGCTGCGGTGAACGAGCTGCTCGAAGGTCGGCTCGGGGGCCGCGATCGCGCGGTGCAGGCGGGACAGCTCGTCGTTCGCCTGGCGCACGGCCAACGGGCCCAGCTCGGTCACCAGGTCGACCGGGACGCGCACCGTGACAAGGCCGTTTGGCCCGAGCTCGACGACGTCGGCGCGGTAGCGCGGCGCGAGCAGCACCCAGACCGTGGCCCTTACGCTGGAGCCTTCGGCGATGAGGAAGGTCGGCCGCGTGCCGACGCCGCGCGCCGAAAGCACACTGCCGACCACGCGGGCCGTCGCCGCGGCGACCTGAGCGTAATCGAAAGCAGAAGAAATTTTCTCCTGGGCGAGCGTGACCTCGGCCCTCCCCCGCGCTTGCAGGGCCGCCTGGACCTCGACCGCTTCGCCCTTGGGGAAGTCGGACAGCAGCACGATCTCATCGAAATGACGAGCTTTTGCCGCCAAAGCCACGGGCCCGGCCGGAGCGCCGCGGCCCCCTCGGGCGGCCTCCAAGTCGGCGAGGCCCATCCAGGCGAACAGTATTTTGCTCACCCGGGCACCATAACATGGTTTGTGATCGCAAAAGGATCGTTGTGGAAAACGCTACTCGATCGTCGGCGGCTCGTAGATCTTCTTCACGTCGGCACCGCCTGCGAAGGCGTAGCTGCCGGCGGCGCCGTAGCCATAGGCCACCACGCCAAAGGGCTTGTCGCCGGAGAGGCTATGCACCCCCTCGTTGAGAGGACAGCGGCGGGCCTCGTAGGACACCCCGTTGACGGACCCCGCCGAGGCCACCACGCAGCCGGAAGGGAACCCACCGTCGATGGTGATGTTGGAGCCCACCTCGGCCGCCAACACGACCCAGTTCTCGGTCCACGAGCCGGGCGTGAGAAACACGTACTCGGTGCGGTATTGCTCGACCGGCGGGAACACCGTGAGCGAGGGATCGCCCTTGTAGGCCCCGTCGACGTAGCCCTGGCTCACCAAAAGCTGCCCGATCAGCACGGGCTCGGTGGCGCTGACCGTGATGTCGCCGTCGGCCCAGGTGTCTTTCACCTCGCCGGGGGCGATGGTGAACGAATCGAAGGGCGCCGGCAGCGAGGTGGTGACCGTCGCCGTCGCGGCGGCGCCGACGAAGCGCAAAACGTCAGGCTCCTTGTAGCTGCCGGTGGAGCGGATGGGGCTCCGCGTGATGACGAACTGCTTGCCGATGGCTTCGAGAGGAAACATCTGCTCTTCGAGGTGATCGAGGCAGCAGGAGTCGGACTGGTCGGACCAACCCGGGTAGGTCGGGATGTCGACGTAATAAGGCGCACTGGTGCTTTCGACGCCGCTGAACACGGCCACCGGCTGGCTGGCGACGACGGAGGTGCCGGTCAGGTCGGCCACGCCGTTTTGAGCGGCCTCCGCCAGGGTCGCGTCGTCGGTCTCCAGGTTGAGCACGTCGAACGGCCCAAGCGTGACCTCGATGGAGCCGCCAGGCTGCGTCGCGGCGATGGGCGGATTGCCCTTGATGCGCCAACTGGGCTTCACGGTGACGAAGGTGTTGGCTTTGACGCCGACGATGGTGACGTACGAGCGGTCGAGGATGTTGAAGCCGGGCACCTTCGCGGGGTGACCCGCGGACCAGTTGATGACGCGGTACACCTGGCCGAGGGCGTTCGTGGGCAGGAGCAACGAGGCGTCGTTCGAGAAGGCGTTCTCGAAGGTGTTGAATTGGTAGACGACGATCGGCGCACTGGACGTGATGCGGTAGGCCCGGGACGACAGGCACGTTCCTGGAGAGGCGTAGTCGTTGGGCTTGACGCCACAGTCGAGCTCGCGCGTGGGTAGCTCGACCTTCTGCAACTGACCTGGATTGATGGTGACGGTTGTAACCACCACCGTCTGGAGCGCCTCGCCGGGGTTCGCGTTGTTCTGCTCGATGGTCACTTCGGCGACCGCCTGACCCGCGTTGGAGAGCACGACGCCGTAGGGCATGCTGGCGGGGTCGCTGAAGCCGTCTTGCTGGTCGAGGTCGACGGACCAGAACTCGCACCCGACGTTGGAGGGTTGATCGGCCGCCACCGCGCAGCCCTGCTTGCACTCCCCGTTGAGGCAAGCTTCGCCGGCGGCCGCGTCGCAGGTGGAAAGGTAGTCGCCCAGGCTGCCGTCGTCGTTGCAGGTGTGGACGTCGTTGCCGACGCACGTCTTGCCACCTGCCAGACAATCGGTACAGCCCACGCCCGGCGAACAGACACCCGTACAGACGACGGGCGCGCCTGGAGAACCGTCGGGGTTGCACGGCGTGTAGGTATCGCCCACGCAACCGCCACACGCGCTGCCGCCCCCCGAGCCGCCCGAGCCGGTGGCGCCGCTCCCTGTGCTACCCGACGACGTGGTGTCTGCCGGATCTCCCGTCGCCGAACAAGCCGCCGCGAGCACCGAGCCAAGAACAAGAGATACGGAGAAGAAGAGGAGCGGAGAGCGCATGATTTCTGCGTACTTGAAGCCAAAAAAATTCGCAATCCTGCGGCACAAATGAATTCTGACCCCTGCGCGTTCATGCCTGATTCGCAGGCGATCCACGGTGGATCCATAGCGATCCGGAATTTTTTCAGGCGTGATGTTCCATTCCGTTTGCCATGGACCCGACAGCCACCGGCACACCTGTTTGCGGCGTCTCAGACCGTTGGCATGACCCCTGCCATTGGGAGACGGGCCACCATTGTGGTTTCCAGACTGGTAAAAAAAATGAACCACGCACGGCACTTTGCAGTCTGCAGCGGTCTCCTTGCCATCCTGCTCGTGGGCTGCGCGCCCGAGTCAGACAGCGACCCGGCAGGGGAAGACCTGACCCAGGGCGCACCGGGCAACCTGCCTCCTGGAGAGACGCAAGCCGAAGGCTCCTCGGTAGACGCCATGTTCCGCAGCGCCTCCGAAGAGTTCGACGTGCCTCTCGCCTTCCTGCAAGGTGTCGCCTGGGCCGAGACACGTTGGAACATGGTGGACGGCGGGGAAGAGCTGGAGGGCATGCCGGCGTCGTTCGGCATCATGGCGCTGCGCGGGGACGCGCTGGAGCTCGGGGCGAGCAAGGCGGGGGTCACGGTCGACCAGGCAAAGACCGACATGCTCGCCAACATTCGCGCGGCCGCCGCGGTGTTGAGCGACCTTGCCGATGCCGACGGCATCGATCGCGCCGACCTCGGCGACTGGGCCACGGTCGCCGCCGATTACAGCGGCGCCGACAACACGGAGGCCCGCGCCTACTACGTCCACGAGGAGGTCTATCGCGCGATTCGTCAAGGTTTGGAGCTCGAGCTCGGGACCCTGGAAGCCCAGGAGGTGACCCCGAAATTCTACGCGCTCGCCGCCGCCGGAGGCCCGGGTCCCAACTACTCACCTGCCATCTGGCGTCCGTCTCCCAACTACAGCTCGCGCCCGAGCGGCACCGCAGGCAAGCCGCAGATGGTCATCATCCACACCTGCGAAGGATCCTACTCCGGCTGCTGGAATTGGCTGACCAACAGCCAGTCGGGGGTCAGCGCGCACTACGTCGTCAACTCGGACGGCAGCGAAATTTCCCAGCTCGTCGATGAAGGGAAGAAGGCCTGGCACATCGCCGCGAGCTACAAGTCTTCGCTGAACGGCGGCACCTCCAGCAACCTGGACGGCACCTCGGGCAACAGCTTCACCATCGGTATCGAGCACGCCGGCTACGCCAACCAGTCGTCCTGGTCGGCGGGTCTGCTCGCTTCTTCCGCGGCGCTTGTCTGCGACATCACGAAGGATCGGGGCATCCCCGCGGACAAGTATCACGTGGTCGGTCACGGCCAGCTCCAGCCCAACAACCGCATCGATCCCGGCCCGAATTGGCCCTGGACGAACTACCTGAAGCAGGTCAACGACATCTGCAACGGCGGCGCGCCTCCTCCCCCGGACGATCCGCAAGATCCTCCGCAAGACCCGCCCGCCGATCCGGGCTCGCTGCTGACCATCGTCGTCGACAGCAACAACGCGAAGAACAGCGCCGACGCCCTGTGTCAGGTGGGTGGCTCCTGGACACCCAGCAACAACGTCGCCGGCTACTACGGCACCGGCTACTGGTGGCGCAAGACGGGTGCGACCAGCGAAATGGCAGAGTTTCGCGCGAAGCTCTCGACCACCAAGAAGATGCGCATCGACGCCTGGTGGACGGCGGCCACCGACCGCGCCACGGCGGCGCCCTTCGTGGTCATCGACGCCAACGGTAACCAGCTCGACACCATCAACGTGAACCAGCAGAAAAACGGCAGCCAGTGGGTGACGCTCGGGACTTACACCTTGCCACCGGGTTGGAACGTCGTGGGCTTGTCCCGTTGGACCACCGCAGGCTATGTCGTGGTGGCCGATGCTGTACGCTTCGTCGAAGTCCCCTGACCTGAAACGGACGTCCGTCCTCGGCCTGGCCCTGCTCATCGTCGCCGGTTGCGACGCGAAGCCGGAGGGTCGGCCCACGCTCTCCTCTGCATCGGCAGCCCCCTCCTCCGCGCAAGCCGCCGCGCCTGCGAAGACACCCAATCCCTGCGCCGACCTTGCCGCACCCTCGGGGACCATCCTGTTCGTCTCCGAGCGCGATGGCAACCTGGAGCTCTACGCCATGCCGGCCGCAGGAGGAGCGGAGCGGCGCCTGACTTCGAACGATGTCGCCGACTACCCGAGCCCCTCACCCGCGGGGGTCGGATTTCTACCCATCGTCCAGGCGAAGGAAGGTCCGGGCGGCGCTCGGCGCGAGCACATCGTCTTGCTCGATAAGGCGTCGCTACAAGGTGGCGCTCCGACCTTCCGCGCCCTCGACCAGGAGAGCTCGTTCCTGCGCCACCCAAGCGTCTCGGCGGACGGCAAGATCATGATCGTTGAGGCCGATTTCAAGGGTTTTCGCGATCTGTACGAGCTCGACGTCGCCACCGGGAAGACGAAGCGCCTGACCGATCATCCGCTGGGTAGCTTCGAGCCCGAGCTCTCGCCCGACGGTCAGACCATCGTCTTCGGCTCCAGCCGCGACGGCAACGCTGAGGTCTATACCCTGACCCGCAAGACCGGTTGGATCCAACGACTGACCTGGTCTCCCGAG
>CAYLJT010000266.1:0-9998 GCA_964383995.1 uncultured Polyangiaceae bacterium | reverse complement strand
CAGAAGAACATCGGGCCCTCGGGGCTCGTGGTCACCATCATCCGCAAAGACCTCGTGGCCAACGGGCGCACGGATATCCCCACGATTTTCCGCTACTCCACGCACGCCTCGAACAACTCGCTGTACAACACGCCCAACACGTTCGGCATCTACATGGCGCGCAACGTGTTGGCTTGGCTCGACCAAAACGGCGGCCTGTCAGCCATGGAAGCCGAGAATCGTCGCAAGGGCGATCTGCTGTACGGCGCGATCGACGCCATGCCGGACTACTACCGGGCGCCGGTCGACAAGGGCAGCCGCTCGTACATGAACGTCGTGTTCCGTCTTCCCACGGAAGATCTGGAGAAAGCGTTCATCAAAGAAGCAACGTCGAAGGGCCTCGTCGGCCTCGCCGGACACAGGTCGACCGGCGGCGTGCGCGCGAGCATCTACAACGCGGTCGGCTTCGCGTCCGTCGAGCGCCTGGTGGCATTCATGAACGACTTCGCGAAGCGCTCTCCCGCGGCCTGAAAAGCGGCGAAAAAGAACGAAGGTGGGGCGGCGCGACGCGCTGCCCCTACCCCAACCGACCTTGCGCCAAGCCGCGCGTACGGATCGACTACGCGACTTCGCGCGCGCCCGAGAACGCCGCGAGGACGGCGGCCTCGTTGGGCGCGGGCAGCTCGTTGTAGCCGCGCGAAGCGGCCAATTCGTTGAACTTGCGGACCATCCACGAGGGGATGACGAGCGCGTAAGTGCGGGCCAAACGGCGCGGATCGTCGAGCGTGCGCAGCATGGCCTGGTAGGTCAGCTCGCCGTATTGCTCGCGGAACGCTGCCGCTTGTTCGGGGCGCGCCACCCAGTTCATGACCCCGGCGCGGTCGGCCTCGGGGTGAAATTGCACGGCCTCCACACCCGGCGCGACGTCGAGCCCAAGCAGCGCGCGACCCTTGGAAAACCCGTCGCGGCTCTCCCGCGCGAGGACCGAGCCACCGAGGGAAGACAGCTTGCGGGAGTCGAGATCGACGGCCTCCCAATTGCGGTGCTCGAAGGCGAACAGGCGGTCGCCGAAGGAGCGGAGCAGCGGATGATGACGGCCCTCGACCGTGGTGTAGATCGGCATCACCCCGAACTTGCGCTCGGCCCGCGGCACCACCTCGCAAACGCCGAAGTGCATGACGACGAGCTCGAACGAGTAGCAAACCGCGAAAATCGACTTGGCGTCCTCGTCGGGACCGGCGTGGGACTCGACGAGGCCGTCGAGAAAAGCGCTGACGTCTTTGGACCAGACGGTGCCCTCGTGCTCGTAGGGAGAGCCGGGGCCGCCGGAGCCGATGTAAAGGTCGGCGTTGCGCGGGATGGGCTCGTTGGTGTCGCGGGGCGAGACCTCACAAAGCTCGACCGACAAGCTCGGGTTGTGGTGCTGCGCCTTTTGAAAGAACTGCCCGACAATGCCGCGCAGACAGCGCATGGCCTGATTGACATGCGCGTTGTTCATGTCGATGAGACATACGCGCAGGGGCCGGAGGGCCTTCGGGGGGATCGAGGCGATCCGATTGCCAGGGACGATTCGAAGGGTCATTGCGTCAGTTCGGGGTCACCAAGGCAGTGAGCATGTGACGTATATCAGAACTTGGGGGCCCCGAGAAGCTTCTGACCTCTATTGACTCTATTTGGAGTTACGTTTCTTTTTGCGGATTCAGGGCAGGGCCGCGAGCTTTCTCTTGACAGCGTCTTTGTCGACCGGGCCCTCCCCCGTGAGCGCCGTCTCGTAAGCTGCCCGAGCCTTGGCGCTGGCGCCCTTCTTCGCTTCGATGTCGCCCAAGAGCTCCCACGCGGGCCCCCACGTTGGAAACGACGCGGTGACCTTGTCGACGTAGCCGCGCGCGGACGTCGTGCGCCCCGCGTCGAGGTAGGCGCGTGCAGCGCGCAGGAGCGGCGACGGATCCTCGTTGTCGAGGCTGTAAGCCTTGAGGAACGCCTCGGCTGCGAGGTCGAGCTCGCCCTTGGCGAGGTGCGCTTCGGCGCACAAAAGCTCGACCGCGGGCGCGTAGGGCGCGCCCTTGCGCGCGGCGTCGGCGGCCGCGAGCGCAGCGTCGGCGTCGCCCTTTCGCAGGGCCGTGCGACCCAGCGCGAGCTGCGCGGCGGGGAGGCTCGGATCGAGCCGGGCGGCGGCCTGCGCCGCTTCGTCGGCGGTGGCAAGGTCGCCCAGCGCGAGGGCCACTTCGGCAAGACGCGCGTGGGCTTGCGCGAACGAAGGACGGATCGCCACGGCGGCGCGCAGCGCGACGGCCGCGTCGCTGGTGTTGCCGAGCGCGTCACCGAGATCGAACGCGATGAACGGGCACGCTGGATCGAGCTCCCGCGCGCGCTTGAGCGATGCGAGCGCGCCGGCCGTATTGCCAGCCTTTTTCTGCACAAAAGCGAGCTGGTGATGGGCCTCCGCCGGGGCGTCCGCGCGGGCCGTCAGGCTCTGCAGCCACGTATCCGCGTCGGCGCCTTTGCCCGACAACGACAGCGCCCGGCCCTTGGCGATCAGCGCGTC
Source organism: uncultured Polyangiaceae bacterium (assembly GCA_964383995.1). GTDB lineage: Bacteria > Myxococcota_A > Polyangia > Polyangiales > Polyangiaceae > CAYLJT01. Next base: position 7,474 of record CAYLJT010000266.1, on the reverse strand, counting down.
CGCCAGATCCGCGGTGATCGCGAGGGCCGCTTCCGCTTCCGGCAAAGCCTCCGACGCACGGTTCATGGAGAGGAAGGCCTCGGCGCGGCACACATGCTCCAGCGCCTTGGCGACGGGAGGGACGTTCTTGCACGCAACAAAGGCGGCCTTGGGGTCCCGCTCGTCGATGCGAACGCGGGCAATTTCCAGCCAAAACGCGCCGACCGTTCCGCTTGCCCAGGCGCGCTTCGTGGAACCCCCGCGCAGGAGCTCGGACACCGCTTGGTCGGCCAAGCCCGCGTTGCGCAGGGCGTGCCCCAGCGCAAACGAAGCTTCCGCGTCCGTCGCGTCTTTGCGCGTCGCCGCGCGCAGCTTCGCGAGATCGGGGGCGTCGGCGTGGGCCCCGCGAGGAGCCCCAAAGGCCGCGCAGAGCGCGGCAAGAAACAAGACCTTAGGGCCCCGCATGACAGGGCTCCTCGGCCCGTTCGATCCGCTTTGCGCGGCGGTCCTTGGCCCACGCGGCGAGCGCGCGCAGCTCGGCGTTTGGATGGGCGAGGCCTCGGACAATCGCGTCGGAGCCCTCGTTCGTGGGCGGCTCCTCGTTGGCGGCGACGACGATCGCATTGCGAGCGAGGCCGAAGGCGGTGGCGCGGTGCAGGGGACTGCCCTCGGTGAACGTGAGAAAGGCCTGCTCGTCGAGCTCGACAAGGTCCGCGAGGGTCGTGGCAGAGAAGCGCTCGTGCGTCGAAAAAGCCTGCGTTTGTGCGGGCGGCGGGAGATCGACGCGGTTGTACGGGCACACGTCTTGGCACTCGTCGCAGCCAAACAAATGCTGGTCGATCGCAGGCCGCAAGGAGGGCGCGGGGACGCTGCGCGACTCGATCGTGAGGTACGCAATGCAGCGCCGTGGATCGAGCACGAAGGGCCGCTCGAACGCCTGCGTCGGGCAGGCATCGAGGCAACGCGTGCAGGCGCCGCAGCGCTCTTCGAGCGGTGTGTCCGGGGTGAGCGTCAAGGTGGTGACGACCTCTCCGAGGAGCAGAAAGCTGCCCTGCCCGGGCGCGATGATCAGGCCGTTTTTCCCGACGAAACCGAGGCCCGCGCGGCGCGCCCACGCGCGTTCGAGCACGGGTGCCTCGTCGCAAATCGGGCGCGCGCGCACGTCCGGTCCGAGACGACGCACGTAGTCCGCGAGGCGCCGCAGCTTCTTGCGAAGGAAGTTGTGGTAGTCCTGCCCACGCGCGTAGCGGGCGATGCGGGGCCCCAGGCCCGAGCGGCCCTCGGGGGCGCGCGCGTAGCGCTTGCCGACGCATATGACGCTCTTGGCGCCCGCCAAGATGGTGTCCTCGTCGAGCCGTCGACGGGTCCCCACGTTGGCCTCCAAATACGTCATTTCGCCGGCCATTTTGGCCTCTACGAAGGCCTCGTAGCGGGCGAAGTCGGCGTCGAGCGGGATGTCCGCGCGGGCCACCCCCACAACATCGAAGCCGAGGCGACGAGCCTCTGCGCGCACCGCCGCGTCGACGTCGACGCCCGAGAGGTTCGCGTTTGGTCCGTGCCCCGAAGGATCGGGGCTCTTGGCCGCAGCCATGCGGCGAGGATAGCCTAGCGCCCTACCCAGGACACGAAGGCACCCCCCATGCGACCGTTTTCCCTTGTTTTAGCGCTTTCTATCGGCACGGCGTTGGCTTCATCGGCGTGTAGCACGAGCGATTCGGCGGCCGCTGCGACCGGCTGCGCGGGCCTGACCGCCGCATCGAACACCGAGTTTTGCGAGGGAGATCGGGCCACCCCCGACTGCTCGCGGATCACCGGCGCCTACAAAGTCGACGTGTGCGGCGTGCCGCTCAAGGCCCCCGCAGCGGAGCTGAGCCGCTCGTCGAACGTCGAGGAGTACGCGGGCACGGGCGCGCCGAACCTTTCGTGTTTCAACCCGGCAACCTACCCAAGCAAGCCCGGGACTTCGAAGCCGGTGACCATCCGCGGCATCGCGAAGATCTTCTCGAATGGCTGCGAGTCGAGCGACTTGACCATCGAAGCGTATACCGTCAAGCGCACGGGCGGCGCCGACGAAGCGGACCTCGATGCGCCGGTTGGGGCCTCGTTCACGACCCCCGCGGACTGCAAGACCGAAGGCGTAGCCAGCGATGATCCCGAGGGCTGCGGCACCCGCTACGAGTGCACCTACGAGCTCGTGGGTGTGCCGTCCGAGACAGAGCTCGTGATCAAGACGACCGGTTCGCAGTGGGCGCCTTTGTACGAGTACAACGTGTACGTGCCGAACGAGGACACGGTCGACGACGTGTGGGAGCACGACGTCCGTGCCCTCGCACAGGACGACTATTCGGTGATCCCGCAGGCCGCCCTCGGTGGCCCGATCACGCAGGGACACGGCGTCATCGCCGGCGAGGTCCACGACTGCGACAACGTTCGTGTGATTGGGGCGACCGTCGATGTGGATCAGGACAAGGTCCTGACGACCTACTTCACGAACAACGAAGAGCACCCGCTGCCCGACCAAGCCGCGAAATCCACGAGCGCCCTCGGCCTCTACGCGTCGATGGACATCGCGCCAGGGCCCGTCACCGTCGGCGCTGCCGGCCTCGTGAACGGCCAGGTCACGACCGTCGGCTTCTTCCGCGCGCGCGTCTTCCCCGACGCCGTCACGTCCGTGACGTTCCGTGGCCTTCGTCCTTTCCAGGTCCCCTGAGGCTCACGTCAGCCGAACAAACGATCGAGCGTGATGGCACAAGCGGCCCGCACGCTCAGGTGGTTCCAGCCGCGATCGATCTTGGCGACGATGGGCTCGATGCGCAGATCGGCGTCGGTGATGAGGTGCGGCGCGAGGCCCCAGCCCGTGCCGAAGAGGATCAGCACGGGTCGCTCGGTAGCGCTGAGCTTCGCGCGCGCGCCGGCATAGCTCGTCACCGTTTGCCCCCGCGAAGCGGCCGCCGTCGTCCAAATCGAAACGCCATTTCGCCCTTCATTTCCGCCGATTTCTGCGATCACGTCGGCGAGCGACGGGGTGATGGAAACAATCGCCAGGGCGTCGGCGCGATCGGGGATGCGGTTCTTTCCGGAACCTACCAACCAGTGATCGCGGATGCGGGTCGCGAGCGTCCGTTGCGCCTCCACGGGGTGGACGATGTGCAACGCCTTGACGCCGTAGGTCCGCGCGGAGCGCGCCATGTCGTGCAGATCGAGGTTGGTGAGCGCGGTCGTCACGATGGCACCACCGCGGTCGAGCACGGGATGGTGCACCAGAGCGATGTGGACGTCGGTCATGGGCGAGACCTCCCTTTGTCGTCGGGGAGCAGGTCGGGGCGGCGCGCGCGCGTGCGCTGAAGCGCGGCCTCGCGTCGAAAAGCGCGGATGGCGGCGTGGTTTCCCCCGGCCAAAATGTCCGGGACAAAAAGCTCGCGGAACTCCGCCGGCCGCGTGTATTGCGGATACTCAAGCAGGCCTTGATTCTCGGGGCTGTGAGACTCCTCCGAGGTCGACGCGGCGTTGCCGAGCACGCCAGGGAGGTAGCGTACGCAAGCATCGATGATGGCCATGGCCGCGATCTCCCCGCCCGTCATCACGAAGTCTCCGAGGGAAATTTCTTCATCCACGAAGGACCGCACGCGCTCGTCGAAGCCCTCGTACCGACCACAAATCAACGCCACGCGCGGACGTTCGGAGAGCTCTTTGGCCTTCGACTGGCAGAACGGCTGCCCCTGCGGCGTCAACAAAACGCGGTGCGCTTTTGGCTCGGCGAGGGCGTCCACGCTCTCCATGCACGCGACCACGACGTCGACGCGGAGCACCATGCCCGACCCGCCACCGTAGGGCGTGTCGTCGACGCTGCGATGTCGACCAACACCGAAGTCGCGGAGATTGGCGAGGTGAACGTGCAGGGCGCCCGACGCGACCCCGCGGCCCACCATGCTGGTCTCGAGGAAGGGGCCAAACAGCTCGGGAAACAGCGTAACGACGTCGATGCGAGTCACGTCAACTGATCGAGGCCCATCACCTGAATGATCCCGTGCTCCACGTCGACCTCACGCACGAACATGGGCAAGAGCGGGATGTCGAGCGGCGGCGAGGTGGGCCGCTCCACGACCAACACATGGCACGTCGGATAGGGCCGAATCTCGCTCACGCGGCCGATTTCCACGTCGCCCTCGCGAACCGACGCGCCTTCGAGATCGCAGAGGTAGACCTCGTCGTCCTCGGGCGGCGGGAGCTCGTCGCGCGGCAGACCGAGCGTTGTGCCCCGCAGCGCTTCCGCGTCGTTTCGGCTCGCAACGCCTTCGAGGCGAAGCAACAAGGCCTTGTTGCTCCGGCGCGCCGAGGCGACGCGAACCCTGCGCTCGACGCCCTTGCCATCGCGAAGCACGACGCTCTTCGCGTGCAACAAGAGGTCGGATTCTTCGTTGTGCAGACGCACGCGAAGCTCCCCCGCGATGCCGTGGGGGCGGAGCACGTCGCCGAGGGGAACGAAGCGCGACGGCAACCCTAACCCCACGGTTTCGCTGGGACGGCAGGTTTTGCGGAGGATTTCGCGGCGCGATGCGCGCGCGAGCCCGTCGATTCGCGCGAGCCGGACGCGCTAGGAACGCGAGCGCATGCGTCGATTCGAAGGAATCGATGCACTAGTCAAGGATCTCGAGGAAAGCGCGACGGCCCATTTTGCTGGCTGCGGCGGCGAGGAGGGTGCGAATGGACTGGGCGGTTCGGCCATCTTTACCGATGACCTTACCGATGTCCTCGCGGGCCACGCGAAGCTCGATGCGGGGAACGCGGTCGCCCATGTGCTCTCGCACGACGACGCGTTCGGGGTTGTCGACAAGCGCGGTCGCGATGAGCGAAACGAGCTGTGCAAGGGGGGAGAGATCGTCAGCCACGGCTTGTGCTACGAAGCAGAGGCGTCGGGAGCAGCGTTGACCTTGGCTTCGCGGAGAAGCTTGGCCACGGTGGCCGAGGGCTGCGCGCCCACGGAAAGCCAGTGCTGCACGCGACCCGGTTGAAGAACAACTTCGGGGCGACGGGGATCGTAGCTGCCAACGCGCTCGATGAAACGGCCACCGCGGGGGCTTCGCTGATCGGTGACGACGATGCGGTAAAACGGGGTCTTCTTGGTGCCTGCACGGGCGAGGCGAATATGAACGGCCATGGATTTCCTCGGGAATTCTAGCGCGCGGACCCCATCCGGAGCCCAAGGCGCGGGGAAGCTAGTCGAACGTAATGGGTTGGTCAATGCCGACCCCTCCTCGGGCCGCCGCTCTTTTTTCCGGTTGCCAGGGAGTTGCCTACTGGGCCCCCGGATTTGCGCGCCCCAAAGCGCGGATTCGGGCCGGAGCCCGCGCCCCAACGGCGGCGGTCACCGAAAAACCTACCGACCCCCAACGAGGTTCGTTGATTTGTAATGAAGAGCCCTTCGAATCAGGCGCCAAGATCGACGACGACGACGCCCCGGTTGGGCTCGTCTTCGTCTTCTGCGGCGGAGCGACGCGGCGGAATTCGGTCAAGCGGAAGATCCAGCCGGGGCTGGCGTTCTTCCTGACGAGCGCGCTCGCGCTCTTCGCGTTGACGAATTTGCTCGATGATGAAGGGAGGCAGCATGGAACCTCCAGGGGACATGGGCCTCTGATAAGGCCTCATGTAGAGCTTATCAATGGGGGAGCCCCATCGCAAGCAAAGCGCCTCGCCCAACCGGGGTAAGAGTCGCTATAGATCGGCCGAGATCGATGCGGGCCTCGCAATGACCAAAAGCACAAAAGCTCCGAGCTTGCGCTTTCGCGCCTTCTTTGTCGGGCTTCTCTGTGTTGTGGCCTCGTGGGTATTGGGGGTCCCAGGCGACGCCTGGGCGGGGGCGTTCGATGTGGCCGACACCTCGTGGGAAGGGGGCTCCGCGTTTCTTGAAATTGCCCGCCAAGAGCTTGGCGAAGCGCGCGTCAAGCCGGTGGCCGTGATCGATTGGAGCGCGGTGGGACCCGAAGACGGCGTGCTCGTGCTCCATCCGCTCGTGGACATGGATCCCGACGATTCGACGGCCTTCATGAAGGCCGGAGGGCGCCTCGCGGTGCTCGACGATTACGGTCGCGGAGACACGATCTTGGAGCGCTTTCGCATCGAGCGAACCAGCGCGCCCACGCGGCCGGTCTCCGCGCTGCGCAACCGTCCGGCCCTCGCCATCGCCGAGCCGGTGGTCGACATGGTCGCGGGGCACGCCACCGGTCCGCACCCCGTCGCGGCGCGGGTCACGCGCTTGGTGACGAATCACGCGACGGCGCTGCGTCACCCCAACCTCTCTCCGGTGCTTCGCATCCGTGCGATTGGTGAGCCAGACGCCATCATCGCGGTGGCCGGACAAGTGGGCCGCGGAAGGCTGTTCGCCATGAGCGATCCTTCGGCGATCACCAATCAAATGCTCCGCTACCCGGGAAATCGAGCGTTTGCAGCCGCCCTCGCCCGCTACTTGGTGGACGACGACGGAACCCAGAGGCGCGGCGGACGCCTGTTCGTAATCGTCAAGAAATTCAAGGAAGAGGGCAGTTTTGGCGGCGAAAAGACGATCGGAAAGGCCCTCGAGCAACAGCTTCGCTCGATCGCGTCGGCCCTCTCCGACGCCCGTCGAGAGGGCCTCCCCACCTGGCTTTACGTGGTGTTCGCGGCCGCCGCCGCGCTCGCCGTGGCGACCTGGGTGGGGTCGTTCTCGGCACGCATCTACGGCTCTCCCCTGCCCCGCTATGCGCGTCGTATTCCTGTGGTCGCGCAGGGGGGCGCGGCCGGACGCTCGGCCGTGCTCGGGGCCTCCTCGTCACCCCAAGGGCTCGTGCTCCTGGAGCTGAAGAGCGCGCTCGTCGAAGCCCTCGTGTTTCGATTCGCGTTGCCCGGTGAACCGGGCGCCGAGGCCATCGACGGTCTGCTCTCGAGCCACGGCGTGCCCGACGAGCTGAGAGCCCATTTGCGCGACGTTTTGCGCTCGATCCAGCGGGTGGAAACGGCCGTGGTGCGGGGCCATCCACCGTCGGTTCCCACATCCCATCTGGAGCACGCCTCGGCGGTCGTCCGCGACGTGCTGCTCGCCTGCGGTATTCTCCCGCCGCCTCCCCCAACCCCCAAGCCAGAGCAAGGAGCTTCTTCCTCATGACGCAGGCCGTCAGCGTCGACGACATCGCCGCCGCAAAACAGCGCCTCGACGAGCTTCGCCGCGAGGTCACTCGAATCTTCATCGGCCCGCCCCGCGTCGTCGATCTGCTGCTCACCGCCATGCTGGCCCAGGGTCACGTGCTCATGGAGGGGGTGCCTGGCGTTGCCAAGACGACCCTCGCCAAGGCCTACGCGGCGGCCCTCGGCGCGGCGGTGCGGCGCATTCAGTTCACGCCCGACCTTCTGCCCGCGGACATCACGGGGACCTACGTGCTCTCGCCGAAAGAGGGGACCTTCACGCTTCGCGCGGGGCCCATCTTCGCGAACATCGTTTTGGCAGACGAGATCAACCGCGCCC
>CAYLJT010000265.1:0-10017 GCA_964383995.1 uncultured Polyangiaceae bacterium | reverse complement strand
GCTGGCCGCCGTGGCCACCCCGCCCACCTCGTCGGCGATCAGCGCCAGGCGAGCGAAGCGCGCTATGTGCTTGCCAAAGAAGTAAGGGTCTTCCGCCGTGGGCGTCGTGGCAAGATCTTTCGCCAACGCCACGTTGAGCTCGTTCTGCACTTCGGGGTCGATGGCTCGCGGAGCCGACCAGGTGATGGTGGGCAGGTCTTGCGCGAGGCTCCAGCTATCCCCAACCACGCCCTTCATGGCCCCGCGGAGCGTGTCGTAGCGCAGGGCAGAGCTGACGCTGGTGGGGTCCAGGAGGTCGCGATGGTGAGGCAGCGACATCATCAGCAGCTCGCCCTCTCCCTGTCGCTGAAAGTGAAAGCCCAGGCTGGACGCGTCGCCTTCCACCGTCGCGCTCACGCTGCCGCCCACGGGGTAGGCGCCACGATGGGCATCCAGCTCGGCGATGCCGCCAGCGTCCGCGCCCACCTCGGCCACCCGCAGCACGCCATCGAAGGGCGCGCTCGCGGTAAGACCGGTGGCCGTCCAGTCCAGAGTAATCGCCGCGGAGGCGTACAGCAGCCAGGTCTTGCCATCGTTCATGGCAATCTCGAAACGGTCGGCGGTCAGCGGCGAAGCGGCGCCACCATCCACCGAAACAATCGCGTGGGAGCTTTGGAGGCGCGGTGTAAGGCCCTGGTAGATCATGGTGGCGTAAGGCATTCCGCGCACCAGCGGCGCCGTCATCGTGCCTTCGGCGGCGGCCCATTCGACGGTTACGGAGAGCAGGTCGTGGCCGGCAAGGGCATGACTTTGCGGTAGCTCGACGCTGGCGAGCGAGATGTCCTGGCTGAAAACCGCGGCCATGAACGTGGGGTTGAGCGTGCGATCGGGTAGGGACACGTCGAGCCCCCCGGGTAGGACTTTGACCATGTACGGGAGGATGCTTACCGGGCTCTGTCCGCTGTCGAGCACCAGGCTGATCCACGCCGCATTGGTGGGGTAAGGGAAGGCCGACTGCCCCCAGAGAGAGGACGGTGTCAAACCGTGAGTCGTAGGCACGAAAGGCGGTGGCGCCGTGGAGAAGGGCGGACCCATGGTCCAGGGCGCGGGGTCGCCGCCGGCGCCACCTGCGCCGCCATCGAGCTCGGGGCTTTTGCCATCGTCGCCGCAGCCGACCAACCCGAGCACCGCGAGCAGACCCGCTGACAGTGCGGCCCAAGGGCAAGCTCGTCGACGTCCGCGGCGCCCCGCGGTAACTCCACGCTGGTTCATTTTTCTTCTCCTCGAAGCAGGCCTCGACCACCACGGACGGTACGCTCTTCGTCCACAAAACAAGCGGTCGGGACCTCGACCTCCACACGCTCCACCTCCCCCGTTCCCTCCAAAACGGCCGCGCTCGCCGCGGCGGTCAGGCGCTGCCCGGGCCCCTCTTCGCAGCCGCCGTCGCGCCAGTACACGCGGGTCTTCCAGCCATCCCCGCTGGCACGCAGCAAAAACGGAACGCGGCAGTAAGAGAAGGCCAGGGCTCCGGCCGGAACCTCCAGCACCTCCAGCGAGCCCGAGGCGTCGTAGCCGCGCAACGCGGAGGGCGCATGGAGCAGATCCCTCTGCCGCAGCAGCGTGGGGGCGAAACCTATCAGGCCCTCTTCGACGCGCAGCCCAAGCTCGCCGAAACGGGTCAGGATTTCTTCCTTGACGAGCCCCGTCATGCCGGGCTGCTGAGCCCCCATGTGCAAGGGGGTGTGCGAGTACGGATCGGTAGAAAACGCCCCCGATTGCAGCGGAGTCTTGCGATACAAGAGACCCCCCTGCACGCGGTAGTACGCCGCCGCAAGGCCCGCCACCACCGCCTCCGTCGCACCGCCACGCACGGCGTCGAACAGCGCCTCCTGCGCAGCCACCAGAAGCTTGGCGACCATGTGCCAATACACGCAGCCGATACCTTCGTACTTGTGCATCGTGCCCGAACGACCGGTGAAGGCGTGGTGTTGGAACACTACCTCGAAGGTCTCCAGGGTAGCCTCGCTGTGCGCATCGACCAACGCAGAGAAGGCTTCGTTTTCGCGCACACGCCGGAGCGCGGCGCTCAGCGCCGGCGCACCGGTCAGCGTTGGGTGGAAACGAACCTGACCCGCAACGTCTCGGACAACGATCGATCCCTCCCCGGCGGCGAGCAGCGAAAGGAGCAACGGATTGCTCGCGATCGACTCGGGGGCCACGCGGTTCTTTTCGAGGAAGCTCGGCAGTCGCCGCGCAGGATAGAGCATGAAGGTGTCCTGATCGGCGCGGTAGAGGGCGCTGGCGAACAGAGCGTCCACGAGGCTCAGGGCCTCGCGGGCGTTGAGCAGACCCGCGCTCAACGCGGCGACCTGACCTTCCAGCATTTCGTAGAGGTGCTCGACGACGGCCTCGTCGGCCGAAAAGCGCACCAGGTTGTAAGCGTGGTACAGGCCGTCCGGCCGGCGATTGGCGCCGATACCGTGGTCCACGTAGGAGAGCGCGACCTGGCATAGCTCCTTCAGCACGTCGGCGCGCACGGCGACCCGCCCTGTGCCCTGCCCGGCGTAGGCCCGCTCGCGGTAGTCGCTGAAGGCCACGCCAAGCACATCGAGAATGCGGCGTGCCGTGCGGGCATCCACCCGCGGCGCTGCGAGGCACGCCCGCTGCTCGCGCAGCACGCCCAGCACCTGGGCAAGCCAGTCCGCTACCCGCTCCGACAGCGCGTACTCGGCGTGGGCCCCCCACAGGCGGTCGAGGGTAGACAGGTACCTTCGCAGGTAGCCGAGCGCGACGACCGACAACCCCGAGCCCACCAGGGCGTTGTTCGCGTCGTTCCACTCGGGGCGCTGGGTGTTCAGCCAAATTCCACCATCCACCACCAGGTTGGAGAGCTTGGCGAGGGCCGCGACCAAGAGCTTCTCGGCCAGATTGACGAGGTGCACCTCCCCACGCTCGTCCTTGACCAAACGCCCGTCGGAGCCTAGCTGCTCACTTTGCTCGGCCACACGACGCGCCGCAGCGTCGTCAAACACGATCGTGTCTTTGGCATCGCGGATCAGCTCCGCATACGGACGAATGCGGTAGGGCACGTCGGCGTAGCTGAAAAGGTCGCGCGTGAGCAGCGCCTGAAGCCGCCCCGGGCGCATGCGCACAGATGCTTCGAGCAGACGACCCAGGTAAGGTATCTGGTGGTCTCCCCAATAGCCAATGTTGCCCCAGGGGTCAGAAGGATCGGGGGTTTCCCAAGCGATGCCTTCGCTCGTGACCCGGTAGGGGTTGAAGCCGTCCACGGTGGAGGCGTTGACGAACTTCGCGATGACGCCATCGAGAAACGCTGGAAAGCTCTGGCACAGCGCCTCCCAGTTCTGAAAGATGTCCCGCCAATTGCCTTCATAGCCCAGGATGCGGCGGCCATCGCTGCCGCGCGGCCGGATGGAAAACTGGTTCCAGGGGCGGCTCGGATCGCCGTGCGTACGGCTGAAGGTCAGGGGTAGAAATTCGTAACACAGCCTCAGCAGTTGGGGATCGCCGGTGCCTTCGGCGGCGGCCAATAGCTCTCGATAGCTTGGCTCGCCAAGGACCGCGAGCCAGGGCGCGTGGCGCGCAAAAACCCGACGATTTCTGTGAACGATGAAGGCCTTTAGCTCGGCCGATCGCACGTGATGCACGTCCTCGAAGACGCCCCCACGCATCTCGTTGAAGAGCACGTTGGCGCTGTGGTGCACGTCCGCGGTGGGGTCTCCAGTACGCGTGAAGCCGTCGGCGAGCGCCACCAGTCGGCGTAGGCTCGCCTGACCTTCCTCCACATCGCGTTCGACCTGCAGGGTAAGATCGGGGCTCGAGCGCAGCCGGGCGCGCAGCGCCTCGACCTCCACCTGACCGAGGTGGACATCCGCCACGAGCTTCCAGGTCGCATGCGGGGTGCCCCGCACGTCGATGCGCGTTTGCAGCAGGTAGGCGCCGCGCTCGCCGGTGTTGAGCAGCCCGCCTTCCAGAGGCTTGCCCGCGCGAAAAGCTCGAACGCTGCGCTCGGACAGCAGCACCTTGGCGCCCGCCGCCCCGCAGTGCCACACCACGTTGGCAAAGAGCGATTCGGAGGGCGCGGGGTGGTCAGAAATTTGTGCTTCCAGGGAGTAGATGCCGAGCCCCGTGTCGGCGTCGAGCTCGCTTCTTTTGTAGGCGTCGACGAGGCAGCTCGCCTTTTGTTGCAGGCCGAGGGGCACGCCGTCTGGCAAGATATCGAGCAGTCCGTCGAGCACGTCGACCGCATGAACTTGGCAGCCCGGGAGCCGTGTCAGGTCGCTGCTGCGCACGAAGCCAAAGCGCTCGCTCGTGCTCCACCGCACGCGCATGCAGAGGCCCAGGCTATCGTCCGTTTCTTCCAGCTCGATCCAACTGCCGAGGGCGCATTTTCGGATGCATCTACGGCGGCCCGACGCCAGGCCGCGGTCGTCGAAGGGCTCCCACAAGATGGCATCTTCTCCAGGGCGATGAACGCGGAGCAGCGTCACCTGCCCACTGACCCCGTAGGCGTGGTGCAAGCGGTCGTCGGTCTCGTACGGAAAGAGCGCCCTTTCCGGGCCTCTGCGCCCCGCGGTCAGGCCTCCAGCGCTGGACATGAACAGCCAGTGATCCGAGGCCGACACCAGGCTCATGAGGAAGGGCGCCATCTGGCTGACGTGGTCGATGCGGCAAGCCTCCGGCGGCCCGGGCTCGATCACGAGGCGGGGCTCGTTGGGAGCTTCGCCGTGGGCGGAGCGCTCCAACGCGCGCGAGGGATTGGACGGCAGAGGGTCTGTGGCGTGCAACATGAGAACGATCTCATAGCACGATTTCTTTGATTTGTATTGAACTACCGAGGGAAGCAAGTATGCTCCCTCTGCGCAATGCGACCCCGGGCCCCCCGAGCCACCATCGAAGACGTGGCCAAAGAAGCGAAGGTCCACCGATCCACGGTTTCGCGCGCGCTGACCGGCTCGGGACCGGTCAGCCCGGAGAACCGCGCGCGGGTCATCGAAGCCGCCAAGAAGCTCAACTACCATCCCAACAGCATCGCGGGGACGCTCAAGTCAGGACGCTTCACGACCTGGGGGCTACTGTCCTTCTGGTATCTCGCGCCCACGTCCCTCGACCACTACTACGCCAAGATTCTGGCTGGCATGCTCGACGCCGCGGGCCGCGCCGGGCAACGGGTGCTGCTCGAAAACCTGGTCGGCCGCTTCGATCAAACGCCGGAATCCATGCGCTTCTGCAACGAGGCCAGCTTGGGCGGCGTGGCCATCGTCGCGCCGCGAACGTCCGAGGCGGCGCTGGCCGATCTCAAGCATCTTGCTGTGCCGTCGGTGTTGGTCTCCTACCGGCCGAAAGACCCGGAGCTCAGCTTTGTCGACATGGACAACGTCGCGGCCGCCCGCCTGGTGGTGGAACACCTTGCCAAAGAGGGGCACCGGCGCATCGCCAGCATTGGCGGTGAGGTCAGGCTCAGCTCCAACGCCCGCGATCGCCACGAAGGTTTCTTGGAGGGCATGCGAGCCTCCGACCTGGCGGTGGACAGGGCTCTTGTGCACAACAAAGATTTCAAGCCCGGGTTTGGCGCCGAGGCCTTCGAGCTGATGATGAAGCTTGCCCCGAGCGCCCGGCCAACGGCCATTTTTTGCGCCACCGACATGATGGCCCTGACGGTGATCGATGCCGCCAAGCGAAGGGGCATGCTGGTGCCGGACGACTTGGCCGTGGCGGGCATCGACGACAACCCCGAGTCTGCCCAGGCCTCGCTCACCACCGTCCACTCGCCCTTTTACGAGCTGGGCGCGCGCGCCGGCGAGATTCTACGTCGCTTGAGCGAAAACCAGAGCGAGCCGCAGCACGAAATCCTACCACCGAGGTTGATTGTTCGGGGCTCGACGCGCAAGTCGGCCGCTGCGCCAGCATCGACGCTGCGTCCTGCCCGCGGCTGACTTCGAACTTGCCACCTACCCGTCCGGGCGCTGCCCCCAACAGCGCCGGACCTGGGTGGTTTGGTGCTACGGACGAGACCGCACGCTACATGCGGCTGCAGACCGTGTCGGTGATGAGACGCGTCACGGTGTAAGGATCCATGTTGGCGCAGGGGCGACGATCCTCGATGTAGCCCTTCTTTTCGACGGCCACCTGCCAAGGGATGCGCACCGACGCGCCGCGGTCGGACACGCCGTACTTGTATTGCTTGTACGAGCAGGTCTCGTGCTTGCCAGTCAAGCGCTCCTCGATGCCGTGGCCGTAGTTCACGATGTGGAGATCGTGCGCTTCGCCGAGGGCCTCGGCCGCCTTGATACAGGCATCCAGGGAGTCACGCATCTCTTTGGTGGAGAAGTTCGTGTGGGCTCCGGCGCCGTTCCAATCGCCCTTGACGGGCTTGGGCGCGAGCGTGGCGGAAACGCCATGGTTTTCGGCAAGTCGGTACAGAAGCCAGCGGGCGACCCACAGGTGGTCGGAAACCTCGAGGGGGCCGCCGGGCCCGATCTGGAACTCCCACTGAGCGGGCATGACCTCGGCGTTGATGCCCGCGATGAGCAGGCCCGCGTTGATGCAAGCCTCCATGTGCTCTTCGACGATTTTGCGACCAAACACCTCGTCGGCGCCGACACCGCAGTAATAACCAAACTGGGGCGCGGGGAAGCCGTTGTTGGGCCAGCCAAGGGGCTTGATGCCGTCGAAGAAGGTGTACTCTTGCTCGATGCCGAACCAGATGTCGTGGGCGGCATATTTCGCCGCGACGGCGGCGAGCGCGGCGCGCGTATTGGTGGGGTGGGGCGTCATGTCGGTGAGGAGGACCTCACTCATCACGAGGCGGTGCTCGCCACCGCGCACCGGGTCGGGGCAAACGAACACCGGTCGCAGCACGCAGTCGGACTGGTGCCCGGCGGCCTGGTTGGTGCTCGACCCATCGAAGCCCCAGATGGGGGGCGGCGTGCCCATTTTGACGATCTTCGTCTTGCTACGGAGCTTGGGCGTGGGCTCAGCGCCGTCGATCCAGATGTACTCCGCCTTGTAAACGCTCATGGAATCCTCTCAAGTGGTACGAAACGGGAGCGGCTCGGGGGCGCCTCATACCACGTTTTTGCGGCGCGTTGGGTTTCGACGCAGCGCGCAAAGGTTTCGCGCTGCGGGGGTTTGGGGCCCCCGCGAGAGGGCGGGACGCGGAGCCAGCGCAGCGGCAGCCTGCCAAAGTTGTCACTGCCGCCAAGACTGACAGTCACGCGCGGCAGCGCGTCGGGCGCCGGTGCCGAAAATGGGCCTCAATGGCGCCTATTGCCCAGGATTTTTTTGGAATCCGCTTTGGCATGCTGGCTGCGACACAGACCATGATGGGGCCCGCTGGGTCTCTTCCAACTTCCACTCTCGATGAGGAGAACGAGCCGTGAACCCTTCGCGATTCGCAGGTCTTGCCAGTTGTTTGGTCGTCGCGAGCCTCACGGGCTGCTCGATATGGTCCGCGGAGCCCAAGCAGTCTCCCCCCGCGGCACCGGTAATTGCAGCGGCGCCCGAGGGCGGCGAGTACCAGGCGGCATGGCCGGTCCTCGAGGGCTTCGCCATCGATCCCGTGGCCGATCGGGCGCAAAAGGCTGGGCTCGTACTGGACGTCGGCCTCTCGCTCCGCCGCCAGTGCCCACGGACACCTGCCCAATTCGACTTCGATCAAGCCGAGGTCCGCCAACGTGACCAGGAAGCCCTGCGCACGCTCGCCGAGTGTCTGACCCGAGGCCCCCTCGCGCATCGACGCCTTGCCTTGGTTGGCCACGCCGATGCGAAGGGGGATCCGCACTACAACGTGGGGCTCAGCTTGCGGCGCGCGGACGCCGTGAAACAAGTGCTCGTGCGCCAAGGCGTCGCCGCCAACCGCATCATCCTAGCCAGTCGCGGCGCGCGCGACGCGGTGGGCTATGCGGGCTACACGGACGCCATCGACCGTCGCGTGGACATTCGCCTGGTTCACTGAGCCTCCGCGCCCACGAGGTAGACGGGTACGCGTCGGGATTCGGAAAGGACGATCTAGATCCCCATGTGAACCTTGGCTCCCACGCGGCAGCGCCTCCCTCGCGCTGAACCGCCGACACACGCACGTCATCAAATCTCCCCCCGAGCCGCAGCGACGCCGTGGTAGGGTGCGCGGCCGAAGCGCATCATCAAAAAACCACGCTCTTCCGCGCAAATATCCACGCGCGGCCGTGCCCCGAGGTCAGTGCCTTGAAGCTCTCGTCGATTCCCTTCTTCGCGGTCCTTGCGTTTTCGTCCACCACCTTCGCCCAGGTCCCGCCGACGGACCCCGCGGCCCCCGCGCCCGCCCCGGCTCCCCCCGCGCCGCCGCCTCCGCCCGCTCCCCCCGTCGCCCCCGAGGTCCCTCCGCCTGCACCGCCGCCACCTCCCGCGGCCGGCGCTTCGGTCGACGGTTCCACAGCGTCCGCGACCATGACGCCTGCGCCGGCGGCCACGACGCCTGCGCCGGCGGCCGTCGGCAACCCGGCCGATGCGGGCAGCGAACGCGAGGTCAACCTGACCGCACACCTCGGCCCCTATTCCGTGCGCCCCTTTGGCTTCGTGCGCATGGGCTACGAATACGTCGCCAAAGACAGCCGCTACAAGTTCGTCGGCCGCAACAATGGCTTTGTGTTGGAGTCCGCGCGTTTGGGCCTGGAGGTCAAACGCGGTGACGAGCTTACCGCCGTGGTCTCGGTGGACGGCGCGTCGGGCTATCCGACAGGCATCAACACGCCCCAAGGCACGCTCGATGTCAATCTGCGCGACGCCTACGCGCGCTGGGATTTCTCAAGCTATGTGGGTGTGCAAGCGGGTCAGTTCTTTGCCCCCTTCGCCGCCGAAGAGCTGCGCCACACAACGCGCCTTTTGTTCGCCTCACGGGCCCTCGGACAGGAAGGTGTGCGCCCCGGTCGCGGCATCGAAACGCCGTCCTTGGCCGTGGACAGGCAAGTGGGCGTGATGTTTTCCCCCGCGAAACCGTGGGAGGTCGGCCCGGTCGGCCTATCCGCGTATGTCATGGCCGCCAACGGCAATGGCCCCAATCAGCTCTTGAACGACGACAACACCCCTGCGGTCTACGCGCGCGTCGAGGTTTCTTACAAAGACATGCTCACGGTGGGCGGCGCGTTCCTGCGCAACGGACGCACCGCGGGCACGCCGCCCGATCTGCTCGAAGAGACGGATATGGGCTTTGCGGGTGACATTCAGTTCAATTGGAACAACCTGGAAGCGATGGTCCAGTTCGTTCAAGTCGGCACGACCTACGACACCTCCGAGGCCGCGGACCGCACGCAGCGCGCCTTGAGCGCGCAGGTCGGCTACCGTCTCAAGCTGGGCACCACGGTGTGGCTGACCCCGGCCTACAGGTTCGCCCAGCTCGACCCCTGGGCCTCGGGCGACGAGGCCGCGGGGGGCACACCGCTCTCCGCGTTCAAGCTCGATTACCACACCATCGGGCTCCGCGCGGAGCACCCGCGACTGCCCCTCGAGCTCCACGCGGACTACACGATCACCGCGGAGCGCGATCCTTACAAGATCGACAACAACCGCCTTCAGCTCCTGATGCAGGCCGAGTTTTAGTCCCTAGGAAAGGCGCTTCCCATGCTTCGAGCAAGACCTTGGATGCTCGCCCCCGTCGTTGCCCTCGCCCTCGCGTTTGGGGGCGCATCTTCCCTGTCCGGCTGCAGCACCGACGTGGGCGCCTCCGCGCGCATCATCACGTCGCGCGCGGAGCTTATCGGGGGTGACCGCGCCATCGGCGAGGTGGGCGACTACATCATCGAGAACGAAAAGGTAAGGTTCATCATCCAAAAAGCCGGCCCTTCCCGGGGCTTTGGCGTGTTTGGTGGGAGCCTGATCGACGCCGATCTGCGGCGCCCCGTGGAGCACAGCGCAGGGGGAGACGGTCTCGGACACGATCAGTTCGCCGAGATGTTTCCAGGCATGTTCCTGCAAGCCGTGGCGGTCGACGAGGTCAAGGTCACAAAGAGCGGCGAAGACGGCGGTTCGGCACAAATCGAG
>CAYLJT010000264.1:0-10046 GCA_964383995.1 uncultured Polyangiaceae bacterium | reverse complement strand
GCTGCGCAACGCGCAGTGGCTCATCCGCGCCATCGAGCAGCGTCGGCGCACCATCATCAAGGTGACCGAGTGCATCGTGGACAAGCAGAGCGAGTTTCTCAACAAGGGCGTGGCCTACCTCAAGCCCATGATTTTGCGGGACATCGCGGAGACCGTGGGCATGCACGAGAGCACCATCTCGCGCGTGACCAGCAACAAGTACGTGCACACGCCGCAGGGTTTGTTTGAGCTCAAATATTTCTTCAACTCATCGATCCACCGCGTCGACGAGGAAGACATCGCGTCCGAGGCCGTAAAACAGGCGATCAAGAAGATCATCGCCGAAGAGGACAAGGACAACCCCTTCAGCGATCAGGCCATCGTGAAGTTTCTGGAGGACCACGAGGGCATCAAGATCGCCCGGCGAACGGTGGCGAAATACCGCGATATGCTGGGGATCTTGTCATCGTCGAAGCGCAAGAAGATGTTCTGAGGCAAAGCCTCCATGCCCGTCCGCCTCCCCATCTTCGAAGAGCGCGCGCCCGCCGCGCGGCCGACCCAGAAGGCCAGGCCGCCGGTCGTGCTCACGGCGGAGAAGCTCTTCCGCGAGCACCTCGCGAAGGCCTACCCGCCCGAGGTCTTGGCGGACCTCGACGGGGCCCGGCAAGCCGACGCCAATCCCGGGAAAAACCCGGTGTTTTTCGCGAAGTTGGGGGACATCGCGCAGGCCTTCGTCGACGTCGCACCGGCCCTCTTCGGGGACGCCGAGCTCGCGCTCGATTTCAGCGACGCCTCCGTGCACCGCTTGGCCGCGGCCATCACGCGTGCGCGGCGCGACGCGTGGCTCGCGCCCACGCGGCCCAACGGTCCTTCGCTCATCACCCTCGTGGTCACGCAAGGGGCCATCTACGTGGGGGCCTGCATCGTCAGAAACCACGGCGGTACATGGCAAGTGCGTAACCCGCTGTGGGAGTCGCGGGTCGAGCTTGTTTCGCGGGCGGGCACGGCGAGCTTGGCCACCTTCCAGTGGCTCATGAAGGCCCTCGGCGACGAAGAGATCGACGAAAACCGCTTGGCCGATCGCTACCGGATCAACGTGGAATTGCCCACGATGGATCCCGCGCGACTGCCGATCATCGCCCCGGCGGATCGACGTTTGCCGCGCCTCGCGCGCGTCCGCTACGACACGCTCTACAAGCACCTGCGCGCGCATTTGCCCGAGCTTCGCGACGTGGGCGACGACTTCCCTACCCCCGAGCGCTTCGAGGAGCTCGGCTTTCGCTGGCTCGATTTCACCTGGCTCGGCGACGGTCGGATGCTCCTCGCGCACGGCCCCGGCGAACAGGGTGTCCACCTCTTTTGGCTCGACGCCGCGGGCTTCACGAAGGCCGCGTTTTACCCCGCCGACCGGGCGCCCGAGCATCGCATCGAGCTGGATGGCGACGTGCTGCGCGTCACGGTCTCGATCGACGGCGCGATGCGCGTGCACGAGTCGTTGTGGTGGGGCGTGTAGGAGGCGTAGGGTCCTACCGTGCTCGCGAAAGACGTTCGCTTCGAGGGCTTCACCGCCACCGATTGGACTCGGTTTTTGTCGCTCTTTCGGCCGCAAAAGGCGGCCGGCGGAGAGCGCTCGCCGGAGCGTCCGCGGGGCTATGCCATCGCCATCCACGACGATGGTCGGCTCCGCAAATTGGTGCACACCAAGGTGGGCCGGCTGCGGCTCGACGACGCCGCGCGCGACTGGCCGCTCTCGGCCGAAGAGCTCGCCAAACGCAACGCCGCGAGCTTCGGCGTGTGCATCGAACGTGGGTCCCTCGAGCGCATGATGGACCGGTTCGGCGGACGATCGCGGCGCGGCGACGACCTCACGGCCCAGCTCGTCATTCTCTGGACGCTCTTTCAAGAAGAGCTGGCCTTGGGCACCATCGAGGTCTGGCCGGCGCGGCTCCGCGGCGTGCCCGTGCCCACGGCGAGCGTCGTTCGTTCCACCCTCGACATGGTATGTCCGGTCGGCAAAACGCTACTTTTAGGCCTCTTCGAGCACGACGAGCTTTGGACCTCCATCGCCATGCATCGGGCTCAAGATGGCTTTGACATCATCCTTGGGCCCGAGTCGATCCGCGGCGAAACGGGCTTGATGGCCGGCGATTATCGCCGTGACTATCGGCACGTGGCGCGGGCCGTCGAAGACGCGACGGGCCCCCTCGCTCTCGGTTGTTTCGCGGAGGTCAGTACCTTTCGCAGGCTGGAAGTGGACGCGACCCCCGGCGCCTGGGCGCGGGCGGTGGCCGTGCGCGACGTCATCCTGTCGCCGATCCCAGGGTCGTTGACGATCCCGCTCGGGGTGGACGCGACGCGCGCCGCGGTGTCGGCGTTCCGGCTCTTCGCGGAGCGGATGGATCCCTTTGGCGTCGTGGCGCCGACCTTCGACTTGGTGCGCCAGGCGGTCCAAAACCGCGACGCCAAAGAGGTGCTCGGCTTCGATCCGTTGGAGTTGCTGCGCCGATTGTTGAGCCGCGAGCAATGACAAGGCGTGGACTTTGCTCCACGATACGAACATGGACCGGACAAGAATCGTCGCGCCCAAGACCGTGTCTGACATGATGAGCCCGGCGGTGGTCTATGGCAGTGAGGCCGAGACCCTGGAGAAGGCCGAGGCCGACATGGAGACCTTTGGCATTCGGCATTTGCCGGTCGTCGACGAGGCCGGGCACGTGCTCGGGATCGTCTCCCACCGCGGTGTTTTGCGCGCCCTCGCCCGCCACAAGGGGGGAAAGCAACAAGGCACCTTGGCCCAACACATGTCGCGCGACGTGCAAAAGGTGAAGAGGAGCACCCCCGCCGCCGACGCGGCGCAGTTGATTCTGGACAAGAAGATTGGCTGTGTCCTCGTGGTGGACGACGA
Source organism: uncultured Polyangiaceae bacterium (assembly GCA_964383995.1). Taxonomy (GTDB): domain Bacteria; phylum Myxococcota_A; class Polyangia; order Polyangiales; family Polyangiaceae; genus CAYLJT01. The sequence goes on along the minus strand of CAYLJT010000264.1, from coordinate 7,162 downwards.
CGAGACGTTGATTGGGATCGTGACCGAGACAGATTTCGTGCGCTTCGCGGCGCAGGCCTTGCGGGGCGGCTAGGCGCTGAAGAGCTGCGGTCAATATTCGAAGCCGCTCTCGCCGATGAACTCGCGGAGGATGCTCGTGGGTGGCACGTAGTCGGCGCGGATGGTCACGAAGCGATCGAGCAACTGGCGCAGTCGATGGGCCGTGGCGTGGGCCTCGCTCGTGGGGGGCACTTCCAGGAGGTAGCGCTCGGCGTAGGCCTTGAGCACGCCGGGCTCGTACACGAGGGAGGTGTCGAAGACGACGTCGGCCTCGCCGATGCAGGGGAAAATGTGCTTCTTTTCGCCGGCGCGGACGCTCGGCCAGCGCTTGATGTTGGCGTCCGCGTGGGTGCCGCGACTGTGCCTGTCTCGGACAATACGGCGTATGAGCCGCAGGTCGGACGGGTTGAGCCGGGAGATGTGATCGAGGGGCAAAGACGACATGGGTTGAATGAAGATGCGATAGACCTGGTCGCGCAGGACGGCGTCGCCCAAAAGAGCTGGGTTGAGCCCGTGAATGCCCTCCAAGAGCAAGAGGTGTTGGGGCCCGAGGGTCACTGTCTTGCCGCCAAGCGGGCTGCTCATGCCCGTCACGAAGTCGTAGCGGGGCGTGACGATCTGCTCACCCGCGAGCATGCGGGCCACATCGTGGCGGAGACGCGGCAGGTTGAGCGCCTCCAGGACCTCGTAGTCGAGCTGCCCGTGCTCGTCTTTGGGTGTGTCGTCGCGATCGACATAATAGTCGTCGAGGGACAGCTCGACGGGCACGATGCCCTCCACCTGAAGTTGCACTTTGAGCCGCTTGAGGAAGGTTGTCTTGCCGCTGGAAGAAGGGCCGGCGACGCACACCAGCCGCACGTGGCCAAGCCGCTCTGCGATGGTATCGGCGATGCGGCCAATGCGCTTTTCGTGGAAGCCCTCGGCGACGCGCACCGCATCCCTCACGCCCCCATCGATACAACCCCGATTGAAGTCGCCGACGCTGCCGACGCCGAGCGATTTGAGCCAGCGCGCGTGTCCTTCCAACGCTCCTGCGTAGTCGCCGCCGCGCACGGGCACGTGGGCGCCCTCGCCGGTCAACAGGATCACGCCGTGCCCATCGGGGACGATGCGCGCCTCGGAGAGGTACGAGGCGCGCGGCACAATCGGCCCGAAGCTGAGCGCATATTGGGAGCCCGCCGTGACCAACAGCACCGTAGGACCGCGCTCCGTCGACAACAGGCTGGCGGCCCGCAACTGGCCCTTTTCCCGAAAGTGGTCCATCGCCTCTTCGACCGTCCACTGCTCTTGACGAAGCTGGACATTTTGCGCCACGAGCCTCGAAAACGCGTCGTTGAGGCGCTGAGCGACTTCCACGGGCGGCGTCTCCGCCGAGCTCTTGCTCGACACGTCGATCCAGAGCGCCGGCCCCAGCGATGCGCCGACGTCGAGCGTCAAGTCTGGCTCGAACTGCGCGGCAGCCTCGAACAGGAGCAGAGCGGCGCTCTTGCGCAACACCCGCTCTCCCTCCCAATGCGAGGCCAACACCGGGTGAACAACCGCGTTCGCGGTGAGCGGCGACGAGAGCGAAACAGCCTTTCCATCGACGTGGGCCGCGACCACGGGCACCCCAGCGACCGAGCTCGGCAATACGGCCTCTGCCACTGTGCCCGTGCGCACGGTCTTCTGCTCCCCATCGACCTCGACGGTCAACATCGTATGACGAGGCAAAGAGCGCTCTTCGAGCAAGGCGCCCACGCTATCCGTCATTTCGACGAGCTGCTTGCCCAGGGCCGAGACGAGGAGGCGCACGAGCTTCGTCGCGAGCCTGGGGTCGTCTTCGAGGAGACGTTGAAAACACACCTCGTCGAGCATGCCCACGAGCATGTCTGTCTCCGCCGTAACGCTCGCCGCGCGGGGGCGCTCGGCGATGAGGCCCAGCTCGCCAAAGTGCCCCCCAGGCCCGACGACGCCGAGGTCGAAGTCACCCCGCCGAATTCGTGCGTGGCCCGAAAGCACGAAGTACATCGCCTTTCGACACTCCCCCTCACGCGCCAACACCTCACCCTCGAGCACCTGGCGGGGGACGAGCTGCTGCTCCAAGCGGGCCCGGTCGTCCGGTTCGAGGCGGTCCAAAATGCTGGTCGGCATGGGCCCCCCTTGTACCAGAGTTTTCCATGGATATTCCCGCCCGTTGCGCTACTGTTGGGGGCTCGGCCTTCCCTCCTTGAACCCGCAAAATACGCGCGCGTCCACCCGATAGCTCCGGTACCCCCCCAGCCGTGTCTACCCCCACGTCAGTCGCCGATCCTCCATCCTTCAAACAACGCTTGTTCCGCACGATCCCTGCCCTCGAGGTCGCGCGGCACTACACCCTTGCAGACGGGCGAGCCGACCTTTTGGCGGGCTTCTCCGTCGCCACCGTCGCCGTCCCGCAGGCCATGGCCTACGCCATGATCGTGGGGCTGCCGCCCCAATATGGCCTTTATACCGCCATCGTCATGACGGCCATCGGGGCCATTTTCGACTCGTCCAGGCAGCTCATCAATGGCCCCACCAACGCCATTTCAATCGCCCTCTTGTCCGTCCTAGCCGGCGTCGACGGCACCGAGCAAAAAGTCCAGCTCGCGATCACGATGGCGCTCCTCATTGGCGCATTTCAAATTGGCATTACCCTGCTGCGCCTCGGCGATCTGACACGCTACATCTCGCACTCGGTCATCGTGGGCTTCACGGCGGGAGCGAGCCTCTTGTTGGTCCTCGATCAGCTCAAGAACTTCCTGGGTCTCTCGGCGGTGGGCGACCCGCACGATCACTTCCTCTTGCGCTTCTATCTCACGATGAGCAAAGGGGGCACACCACACCTTTTGACCGCCGCGGTCGGCGCAGGGACGATGTTGCTGGTCGTCTTGCTGCGGGTCATCAAGAAGAAGCTCAAAAAGCCGTTGATCCCCGAGCTTCTGATCACGGTGGCGCTGGTCGCTGCCCTGTCGAAGGTCCTTGGCCTGTCCGAGAGCGGCGTGAAGGTGATCGGCGAAATCCCGGCCAATCTCCCCGAATTCTCGGTCCCGAATCTGCCCCTTTACAGGCTCCGCGCGCTAGCCAGCGGCGCTTTTGCCATCGCCCTGCTTGGGCTGCTCGAAGCGGTCGCCATGGCCAAAGCCATCGCCGCTGTAACAAGGCAGAAGGTCGATCTCAATCAACAGTGCCTGAGCGAGGGCTTGGCCAACCTGGGTGGCAGTTTCTTCCACTGCATGCCTGGTTCGGGCTCCTTGACGCGCTCCGCCATCAACCAACAAGCGGGGGCCCGAACGCAGTGGTCGGGCGTTATCTCCGCCTGCGCGGTGGCCGTCATCATGCTTGTCTTCGCGCCCTACGCCGAGCACATCCCGCGCTCGGCGTTGGCCGGCATTCTGATCTTGACCGCCGCCAAGATGATCAACCTGCGCGAGCTGCGCTCCCACATCCGCACGTCCAGGTTCGACGCGGTGATCGTGGCCGCGACGGCCGTCTCTGCCTTCGCAATCTCCATCGAGTTCTGCGTTTTGATCGGCGTTTTCACCTCGTTTTTGTTGGCGGTCCCGCGCGCCGGCAAGGTCCTCCTGACCGAGTTCGTCGTCGACGCCCAGGGCCACATTCATGAGCGCATCCCCGACGATCAGGTGTGCGGTCACGTGCTGATTTTCGGCATCGAAGGGGAGATGTTCTTCGGCTCTTCGGTCAGCCTCGACGAGTGCTTCGACGCCATCGAAGAGCGGGTAACCCCGGAGACGAAGGTCATCGTGCTGCGCCTCAAGCGGGCTCGCCACGCCGACGCCGTCGGGCTCGGGCACCTGGAGAGCTTCCTCGTGCGCATGAAGGAGCGCGACGTGCGCGTGCTCATGTGCGGTGTCCGGCAAGAAATGAACGAAATCCTCGAGCGTAACGGGCTCTCGAAGAAGCTCCAGGGCTTTCACATGATCTTCGCGGAGCAGCCGGTGCGAAAGACGAGCACGCTGTTGGCGGTCAAGCACGCATACAGCCTGGTAGACAACCGCTGTGAGCTTTGTCCGCCCCCCCACGAGGACGACGCGTCCATGCCTCTTTACCTGGTTCCCTGAGGGCTCACCATGCCATCGGATCCCTTTCGCCTCGACGGGAAGACGGCCCTCGTGACCGGCGCGACCCGCGGCATCGGCCGTGCGATTGCGCTCTTGCTGCGGGATCGCGGGGCCCATGTGTTGTTTGCGGCGCGGAGCGCCGAGGGCGTGGCCGCCTTCGCGGAGGAGCTTGGCGAGGGCTGCGCGGGGGTGGTCGCCGACGTGACCACCCAAGACGGGTGCCAGGCCATTTCGGAGCTGGTCAGTCGCTATGCGCACCTCGATGTGCTCATCAACAACGTGGGCACGAATATCCGCAAAGGCTTCACCGAGTACAGCGATGAAGAGGTGCTGAGCGTGCTCGACACGAACCTGGTCGCCTTCTTGAGGCTGACGAAAGAGCTCATTCCCAGGCTGAAGGCCGCGGGTCAGGCGGCCATCGTCAATGTGGCATCGGTGGCCGGACTGACGGGCATCACCACGGGCGTGCCCTACGCGGCGAGCAAGGCCGCGATGATCCACGCGACACGCGTGTTGGCCTTGGAGCTTGGCAAACACGGCATCCGCGTCAACGCGGTCGCCCCTTGGTACACACGGACGCCCTTGGCCGCGCCGATCCTCGCCAACCCAACGGCCCTCGGGACCATCCTCTCCCGCACCCCCTTGGGCCGCGTGGCGGAGCCCGAAGAAGTGGCGGCGCCGGTGGTCTTTTTGGCGTCGCCGGCCGCTTCGTACATCACGGGAGAATGTTTGGTCATCGATGGAGGTTTGTCCGTGCACGGCCTTTCGTGGGTTTGATTTGCACCTGCGATGGGAGTAAAGCCGGCCCAGATTTCCATCAATTTGCGAGGTTTTTCATGAGATCCCTAGCCTTTTCGACCGTATTTGTGGCGTCTCTGGCGCTTTTGTCCGCCTGCGGCGGCGCCCCCGAGGCGCCCGCCGCCCCCGCGACCCCCGCTGCGCCGGCGCTGCCGCCCGAGCCCGCAGCCCCCGCCGCTCCCGCCACGCCCGAGGCGCCCGCCACACCTGCCGCCGCCCCCGCACCAAAGACGGTGTCTATCGCCATCGACGCCAAGAGCGGCTCGAAGCTGGCTGGCAAAGCCACCTTCACCGAGGTCGAAGGCGGCGTGAAGGTCATCGTCGAAGTGACCAATGCCCCCGCCGGCAAGATTGCCACGCACGTCCACGAGGTAGGCGATTGCAGCGCCCCCGATGGGAAGAGCGCAGGTGGGCACTTCAACCCGGCATCGAAAGATCACGGCCTGCCCGACGCGGCTGCGCACCACCTCGGGGATCTCGGCAACATCGAGGTCTCGAAGGAAGGCGTGGGCCGCACCGAGCTCGTCGTGATGAGTGCCAATCTGAAAGACGGTGATCCGATGAGCTATGTTGGCCGATCCATCATTGTGCACGAGAAGATGGACGACGGCGGCCAGCCGACGGGCAACGCCGGTGGCCGAATTGGCTGCGGCGTCATCAAGTGAAATCGTGACTTGACTCGACTGCCCCGCGGGGTGACGCTCTTTTCGTGTCAAAGCGTCACCCCGCGGCTTTTTTTGTAGCATGTTGTTTAACCGCCTGTGGCGCCGAGGGGGGCTCGCAAGAGGGCTCACAGGCACCCACCACCAACGCCTCCACGACCTCGTCGTCCGGAGGAGACGGCGGTCAAGGTGGTCAGTCGGCAACGACCGGCACAGGCGGCCAAACGGAGCAAGGCGGAGGCGGCCAAGGGGGCCAAAGCGAGCCACCTTTCGACACGATAGCGTGGGAGACGGGCGACGAAGTGGGCTACGGCGTAGCTCGAAAAGACAGCGAAAATCCCAAGGGGGAGAGCGTCTTCATAGGCTACGGTGGCTTCGGCGCCACACTAGAAGCCACCGAGGCCTGGGTCACCGCCCTATACGAAGCATCCCTGAAGGCCCACGGCGTGCGTTACGTGTACGCCGTGCAGGGCCCGGCCGACGTGTATTACGCCGGCAAGGAGATAGGCAATTCCAAGATAGTAGCCCACATGCTGACGCAGCTAGGCGCAACCGACGCCTTCGTCCTAGTCGTCGGCCATTCCAGCGGAACCTACGTAGCCCACGAGCTCCTAGGCCAGCTAGAAGGGGGCCTGGACCCAAACGGCGTGACCGACCAAAAAGTGGTCTATTTCAACCTGGACGGAGCCAGCGGAGGTCTAACCCAACCGATCGTAGATCGCCTAAGAAACGCCTACTTCGTGGCCGCCTACGACTCCACCACACTAACCACCTCCCCCAACTACCTAACCGCCACCAGCACCGGAGCCACCTACGCGAGCAAGGGAGGCTATCTAGAAATCGAAGCCCAAGAAGCCGGCTGCGCCGCCGGAGCCGTCTGGTGCTTACACATGGTCCCCATCATTACCCTCCCTCACAACGCCTACGCCGCCACCATCCCCCCCGACTACGACGACTTCGAAGGCCGCCCGGTGGCAACAAGCTACATCGAAGACAAGGCCCAAGAAGCAGGTCTGTAAGTAGCCACTCTGTCCGAGACAAATCGAAGCAAGCAAGCGCTAAATCACCCGCAAGGTGAGCGCAAAGCGGCAAGCCCACCACGCACACCGACGTGGCCCTGGAGCCGCGATCACCAACCCCACAACCACTCTCCTCCGGACGGGGCCCAGCAGCCGCACAAGCGCGACTCCAGGCCCCCTCCACCTCAACAACCACCCTCCCCATCCACAGCGAGCTGCGAAGCAGCAAGCCCACAACCACTCTCCTCCGGACGGGGCCAAGGAGCCGCGCAAGCGCGACTCCTAGCCCCCTCCACCTCAACAACCGCTCTCCAATCCACAAGCGAGCTGCGAAGCAGCAAGCTCCCCCAAGCGCGAGCTGCGAAGCAGCAAGCCCGTCCACAAACACACCCTCTCCGGCCCCCCCAAGAGCACAAGGGTCGGGGCGAGAGGATTTGTCGCCGGAAGTAAGCCCCGAAGGGGCGCACGAAGCGTTGATCCTCTCGTCCCGCCTCGTCCGCAAAGCGGACGAGTCGGGGCGAGAGGATTTGAACCTCCGACTCCTCGGTCCCGAACCGAGTGCGCT
>CAYLJT010000263.1:0-10095 GCA_964383995.1 uncultured Polyangiaceae bacterium | reverse complement strand
CATTACGTTCTCGTCGAGCGGCGCGGTCAGCAGCGTCAGCGTCACCGGCTGGGCCGCGGCCCATGGCAAGACGGGCTGCGTCAAGTCGGCCCTGTCTGGGGCCAAAGTGGGCGCGTTCTCGAAGCCGAGCTTCACGGTGGGCGTGACGATTCGCCCCTGAGCACCTCCCCTCCCTCCCGCCTCTCGCTGCGCATCGGTCGCACACGAATCGCGCAACTTCTGCGCGATTTATAAACACGCAAAAAAGCCCGGTAAGACTAGGTCTTTTCGAATAGCGATAGGGCGCCGCGGACGTTGACGCATCCCGCGCTCTAACCCTAAAAGGCCACGCAATTCCGTGGAGATCGACGTCGCATGAACCCCACCTGGATGCTCACGTTGCTCGTCGGCCTGACGGCGGCCTTCGCATGGAGCGCGAACCGTCGTTGGCAGATGCTCAAGGTTGGCCGCCCCATTGTCGCCACCGATGAGCTCGTCGAGCGCCTCAAGGGCACATACGAGTACGCCTTCCGGCAGCGGAAGATGCACTACTACTCCTTGGCGGGTCTGGCCCACCAGCTCATTTTCGTGGGCTTTGGTGTGCTGCTTCTGCGCACGCTGATCCTTTGGGGTCGCGGTTTCGATCCGACGTTCAACCTGTGGATCCTCGGGGAAGAGCCTGTTTTGGGCCTGCCGCTCGGCCAGATCTACGAGGCGATCAAAGACGTCTTTGCCTCGTTGGTCGTCTTTGGGGCCTTGGTTTTCCTTTATTTTCGCGCGATTCGGCGCGAGCGGCGGATGACGTTGTCGGGGGAGGGCATCGCCATCCTCGGCATCATCCTCGCGATGATGCTCGGCGACATGGTCTACGACGGCGCGTCGATCGTGCTGCATCACCGGCACCTCGCGTCGGTCTGCGCGGGCACCGACACCGAGCTTTGCGCGAGCATTCAAACGGTGACGGCGCATCTCGGGCCGGCCACCGCGGACGCGAACCTCGCGTGGCACGCGTTCCCCAATCCGGCGGGCTCGGCGTGGTCGCTGATCCTCGGCGGCGCGGGCCCGGAGAACCTGGTGCTTTTTGCGCACGTGGGCTTCTGGGTGCACTCGACGCTGGTGCTCGTGTTTTTGAATCTGCTTCCCCATTCGAAGCACTTTCACGTCATCACGGCGATCCCCAACGTGTTTACGCGGAGCTTGGCTCCCGCGGGCAAACTGCCCCTCGTCGCGCCGAGCGCCGATGCGATCGGCGAGCTCGTGATGAAAGAGGCCGAGGCCATCGAGGAGAACAAGAGCTTCGTTCAAGAGCGCGTCGGCGTTGCGCGCATCGAAGACTTCACGTGGAAGGCCTTGCTCGACTTCTACACGTGCACCGAGTGCGGTCGCTGTAGCGACAATTGCCCGGCGCACAAGACCGGCAAGATCCTGAGCCCCAAGCAATTCACGCTCGACTTGCGCGATCACTTTTACGGCCGCGAAGTGGAGTACATCGAGCGCCCCGGTGGCCCTGCGGCGCACCTCGCCGAGGATGATCACCACGGCCACGCGCACGACGACCACGCGCACGGTGACGAGCATGCGGACGCGCACGGCCATGACGATCATGCGCACGGCCACGACGATCACGCGCATGGTCACGACGATCATGGTCACGACGACCACGGGCATCACGAGCCGGTGTTCCCCGAAAATCCCATTCCGATTCCGGATGTCGCGTCGTCACCCGTCGACCTCGTCGGCAACGTCATCCACCCCGACGTGCTTTGGGCCTGCACCACGTGCCGCGCTTGCGAAGAGCAGTGCCCCGTGATGATCAGCTACGTCGACAAGATCGTCGCCATGCGGCGCAACCTGGTGATGGTCAAAGGCGAGTTCCCGGCCGAGCTTTCGGGGCCTTTCCAGGCCATGGAAGTCAACGGCAACCCCTGGAACATTGCGCGCATCGATCGAGGCAACTGGGCCGAGGGGCTCGGCATCCCGACGATGGCGGAGTACCCGACGGCGCCCGTGCTCTATTGGGTCGGCTGCGCGGCGAGCTACGACGACCGCGCCAAGAAAATCGCGCGTTCAACGGCTCGTTTGATGAAGGCCGCGGGGGTCGATTTTGCGATCCTCGGGCAAGAAGAGACGTGCACCGGTGATCCCGCGCGGCGCGCTGGCAACGAGTACCTCTTCGCGCAGCTCGCGGAGCAAAACGCGGCGACGTTGAACGGCTACAAAGAGCAGGGCGGCATTCGGCAAATCGTCACCACCTGCCCCCATTGCTTCAACACGCTGCTCAACGAATACCCCGACTTCGGCGCCAAATTCGAGGTCGTGCACCACAGCGACTTCCTTGCGAAGCTCGTCGCCGACCAGAAGCTCATCCCCCGACAGAAGGTCGAAGAGAAGGTCGTGTTCCACGACTCTTGTTACCTCGGCCGCTACAACGGCGTGTACGAGCAGCCCCGCTCGGTGTTGAGCCAAATTCCCGGCCTCGATCTCGTCGAGGCGGAGGGTTGGAATCGCGAGAAGGGCCTTTGTTGCGGCGCGGGCGGTGCCCAGTTCTGGATGGAAGAGCAGAACAAAGACCGCGTGAACGTCTCGCGCACCAAACAACTGCTCGGCACCGGGGCGACCACGATCACGACGGCGTGCCCCTTCTGCCAGACGATGATCACCGACGGTTTGAAGGATCAGCAGGCCGAAGAGCAGGTGCGCCAGCTCGATGTCGCCGAGCTGCTCGAAGAATCGTGCGCGCTCGATCGACCGGTGGGTCGTCGCGCGGCCATGCCACAAGACCCGCCGCGCGCCGCCCCTGCCGCCCGCGGGGCCGCCGCGAACGCCGAAGGATAGAAGCCCGCCGCGTCGTGCGTGAGCGGGCCGCCTGAGGTACCATCTCACAACGCGATGCCTGTGTTAGGTCCCCAGCCCGCTCGACCTCCCTTGTCCTACGCGGTGGACGCGGTGGCCGACTTGGCGCTGCGCACCGCGGCCGAGGACTCGGCGCGCTGCTGTGATGTCTGCGACGCGCCGATCGAGGACGAGGCAGAAGCGAGCCGGGGGCTCTATGTGTGGGCGCGCGGGGGCGAGGTTCACTACGAAGAGCCTCACCTTTGCGAGTCGTGCGCGACGGCCATCGGGGTGACCGCGCTCGCGGCCTGGAGCGTCGAGGAAGAAGAAGGCTGATGCGTCGATCCGGCCGGGAGACGCGCCGGATTTCGAAGACACGCGCGCCTTTGTCCGAGACAGCTACGGCGTGACGAGGCCCCTCAGGGCTTTGGCGCGCTCATCCGCGATGCGCTGTTCCAACGCTGGATCCGCGGAGGTGCGCTTCGAGCGCATGCGCTCGAGGGCCGCCGCTGCGCGCACGTGCTCACCGACCTCGGCGGCCGCGTCCGCGAGCTTCGTCAAGCGCGCGTCGGAGGGATCGGCCTCGGCGGCCCGTTCGAGGTGCGTGAGCGCGGCGCGCAGATCGCGCCGACCGCGGCGTACGTCGGCCATGAAGGTGTGCATGTCGGCGCAGTGCACGGGCTCGGTGCACGCGGCGGTTCGCAGCTCTTTTTCGATGGTGGCGATGCGCTGTTCGTTGTTCGTCGTGGCCGCCACGCGCAGGCGCAACATCAGGCAATCCACGCGGTCGCGCGCACCAGCGCAGCCTTGCGAGAGGACGGCCTCGGCGGCCTCCGCGTTGCCCTTCGCGAAGAGCACGCGCGCGCGGAGCTGCGAGGCCGTCGAGTCGGCTGCGTCGGCCTGGGTCAAGACCCGCGCATGGGCCTCGACCTCGGCCTCGCACGCCGCTTGGTTGGGGCACATCTCTTCCGGGTGCTTGTTCTCCAGGGCCCGGAGCAGATCGTTCGCGAGCCGCCTGTGGGGCGCCGGGCGCGCGGGATCGGCGTCGAGCGCCGCCCGATCGCATTGCTGACGAAGCAAAAGCTCGTCGGGGGCCCGCAACCGCGTCGCGAGCGCGTCGTACCAAACGGTCGCGCTCCTGCCTGGAGGGGCCGCCTTCGCGAGCTCATCGAAGTTGCGCGTGATGCGCAGCGCGCGCGCCGCCGACGCATCGGTGAGCCCTACGTCCGCCTCCTGGGCGAGGCGCAGCTCGAAGAGCGCTTGACCCGTTGCGCCCTTCGACGCGAGCACCTCCGCGAGGAGCAAGTGCGCGCGACCATTCTGCGGTGCGCGCTCGAGGGCTCGCGCGATCCAAGGGATGGGGCTTTCGCTGCGGCTTCGTTGTGCCAAAAGCGCGCCCAACAGCGGGAAATAGGGCTCGGCGGGCCGAGCTCGGCAGGCCGCCACCACCCGCGCGCGAAGCGCAGCGACGCCCTCCGGCGTCTCCTTCGCGAGGTTCTCGAAGGCGTCGTGCAGAGCCTTTCGCTGGTCCGCGATGTCGCGGTATCCGCTGAGCAGAACGGCCCCGATGCTCAACGCGCCTAGCAGCGGGACCGCTAACGAAATGCGGGCAAATCGCGAGGATTTTGGGGCTTCGTCCTCGTCGTCTTGGGGAGGCCTGGGCGCCATGGAGCCCACCAGCGCGGCGACCGCGATGGTGACGCCGGGGACCTCGAGGGCGAGGTCGAAGAGGTTCTGCAGGAGCAACACCGCGATGCCGATCCACGCGCCCGTGATGGCCCCGCGATGTCCGACGCCGAGCGCGTTGGGCCGCAAAAACCAGCCAAAACCAACGAGCGCGACACACGCTACGGGCACCCCCCACTCGGCCGCCCATTGCAGCGGAAAGTTTTCGACGTGCGTGTAGATCACGTTGCCCGCGCTCAGCCGATAGGCGGGAAACGCGCTCTCGAACGCGCCTCGGCCCACGCCGAGCACGGGGTGATCTTCGATCAACGGCGCGACCCAACCGAGCATGTCGACCTTGTCGGCGTTGGCGCTGATCAGCTCGTCCCACACGCTCGTTGTGCCGCCGAGGACGGCGAACGCGGTGCCCGCCGCGAGCACGCCGCCGATCAACAATTTGCCGCGCGCCGTGCGGACGCGGCCCTCCACGTGCTTGCGCACCAACACGAAGAGGACCGCCACACCGATGGGCAGGGCGAGCACGCCACCGCGCGACGCGGAGATGATGTCGACGCCGAGGATCAACGCGAGGCCGACGCCGACGAGCCATCCGGGGACCCTGGCGTGGTTCGAGAAAATCAGCCCGGCGCCGCACAAAAAGCCGAGGTTGAGGTAGCCCGCGAGGTTGTTTGGATTGAGCAGCGGGCCGATGTGCCAGGGCGACGCATGGAACGTCGGCTCGTACAGGCCATAGACCTCGGTCACCTCCAGGAGCCCGTGGGCGAGGGTCACGACCGACGCGAGCACCGCGCTGGCCCATACGATCGTGATCGCCACCAACGGGCCCCGGCGCGAGGCCACGTGCGCCGCGAGCACGATCACCGCCGCGTAAGTGAGCCACTTGACGGCCTCGAAAAGCGACGCGCCCGGGTCCAACGAAATGCTTACAAATCCCGGCGTTTCTCCGATCAAGGCGAGGCCTCGCAGCCACACGTCGGCGTTCGCGGGCGCGACGGTTTGCACGAGCCCAACAGGCAAGGGCAGGGCCTGGAGGGCCGAGTACACGGCCAAGCCCACCACGAGCCAAGCCACCTTCGGAACGTCGGCGCGCCCGGGCAGCAACACGGCGAGCGCTCCTGCAAACGCCAACGCAGCCACCGCCAACAACACCTTCGCGTGCACGGCGCCGATGGCCAGCATCGAGCCTGCGACGAGCACGACGAGCAAGCCCGTGAAGAGCTGTCCCGGCTTCAGCGCCATGCGCAGGCCGCCGCGCGCCCGTCGACGTGTCGTTCCCTCGCGTCGTCGAGGCAAAGGCGAACGGTCGGCGTCGGTCATTTCGTTCACGGCGGGAGACGGGGATGAATGGTCGCACAGGCGACGCGCTCATTCCGAGCGAACAACGTGCTGCAAAGCATCACACACACTGTCGACTTCGTCCTCCCGGAGGCCCGGAAACATCGGCAGCGCGAGCACCTCGCCACAAGCCCGTTCGGTCTCGGACAAAACGGGCGGCGGACCTGTGAACAAGGCCTCGAAGCACGGCTGGGTGTGGAGCGGCTCGGGGTAGTAGACCTGCGTTTCGATACCCCGCCTGGCAAGCTCTCGGGCCACGCCGTCGCGGTCGCCGCGCACGCGCACGACGTATTGGTGGTAGCCGTGGGGCCGCGTCGCAGGGGGGATCGCGATGCGCGGTGCGAGGGGCGCGAGGCGCGCGTCGTAGCGGGATGCCACGTGCCTCCGCGCCTCGATCGCGGCTCCGACCCCCGCGAGCTTCTCGCGGAGAAGGGCCGCTTGCAGCGCGTCGAGGCGGAAATTGCCGCCGATCGCGAGGTGGTGGTACTTCGGCCGCGCGCCGTGGCCGCGCAAAAGGCGAACGCGGTCCGCGAGCGCGGCGTCGTTGGTAGTGACCAGTCCACCGTCCCCGAAGCCCCCGAGGAGCTTCGTCGGAAAGAACGAAAAGCAGCCTATTTTACCGTCTTTTCCGAGGAACGCGCCGTCCTCGCCGCGCACGCCAAAGGCCTGCGCACCGTCTTCGATCAGCGCAATGGAGCGGCCTGCGAGGGCCCGGCGAAGCCCCGCCATGTCGGCGCTCTGCCCGAACAAGTGCGCTGCGATGACGGCCTTCGTGCGTGCCGTGAGGGCCTCCGTCACGCGCCCCGGATCCAGGCAAAAACAAGCCGAATCGACGTCCACGAAGCGCGGCGTGGCGCCCAGGCGCGCGACCATTTCGGCGGGCGCGATGAAGCAAAACGCAGGCACGATCACCTCGTCGCCAGGGCCCACACCGAGGGCGAGCAAGGCGAGCAAGAGCGCGTCCGTCCCCGAGGACACGCCCACCGCGTGGGCCACGCCGAGGGCCTGCGCGGCTTCGCGCTCGAAGGCCTCCACCTCGGCGCCGAGGATGTAGCTGCCGCTGTCGATCACGCGCGTGGCTGCCGCATGCAGCCGCGCACGGAGGTCGGGCGCGATGCGCGTCGCGTCGAAGAACGGCACCCGTTTCATGCGCGGTCGACGTCCGCTTCGGGGCCCACGAGCCGGCCCTCCCTGAGCTCGTATCGATCGCCGGTCTCGCAGCAAACGAAGCCGTTTTCGCGCGTCGGATCGGCGCTCAGCTCGACGCCGTTCGGCCCCACCCAGCCCACCTGCCGCGCGGGCACGCCCACGACGAGCGCGTGATCGGGCACGTCGTGGGTCACCACCGCACCGGCGCCGACGAAGGCGTGGCGGCCGATCGTGACCCCCGGGAGCACCGTCGCGTTGGCGCCAATCGTCGCGCCCGCGCGCACCCGCGTGGTGCGAAACGCGTCCCGTTGGCGACGCGACGCGCGTGGTCGCACAACGTTCGTGAACACACACGAAGGCCCTAAAAACACGTCGTTTTCGAGGATCACGCCGTCGTAAATCGACACGTTGTTCTGCACCCGCGTGCCGTCTCCGATGCGCGCAGTCGAGGCCACGAACACGTTCTGGCCGAGCATCACGTTGCGCCCCAGCTCGGCCCCCGCCATCACATGGCAAAAATGCCAGATCTGTGTGCCCTCGCCGATGTTGCTGGGCTCGTCGACGCAGGCCGTCGGATGGGCGTAAAAGCCTTGCACTCCGCCCTAGTAGCCGCGTCGAACGGCCTCGACTAGCGTTGCGCCGTCCATGTCGTTTACGGCCCGTTACATCGCAGAAGCGCAGCGCGTTCTCTTGGGTCTCGACGTCGGTGCCATCGATGCGCTCGTGGCGTTGCTCGCCAATACGCGCGACGAAGGGGGGCGACTGTTCATCCTTGGGGTCGGAGGCAGCGCGGCCAACGCCTCCCACGCCGTGAACGACTTTCGCAAGCTGTGCGGCTTCGAGGCCTACGCGCCTACCGACAACGTCGCCGAGCTCACCGCCCGCACGAACGACGAGGGCTGGCCGACGGTGTTCGAAGCGTGGCTGAAAACAAGCCGCTTGCGCGCCGAAGACATGGTGCTCGTGTTCTCCGTCGGGGGCGGCGACGTCGACAAGAACGTGAGTCCCAACCTCGTGCGCGCGCTCGATCTGGCCGAAAAACGCGGTGCGCGCATCGGCGGCATCGTGGGTCGCGACGGCGGCTACACCAAGTCCGTGGCCCACGCGTGCGTCGTGGTGCCGGTCGTTCATCCCGAGACGACGACGCCCCACACGGAGGCATTTCAGGCCTTGATTTGGCACCTGCTCGTGTCTCACCCCGCGCTCAAGCGCGCCGAGACCAAGTGGGAGAGCCTGCGATGAAGCCCCTCGAAGCGCTCTCTGTGCAAATCTTCGCCGACGGCGCCGACCTCGCGGGCATGCTCGCCCTCTACGCCAACCCGCTGATCCGCGGCTTCACCACGAACCCCACGTTGATGCGCCGCGCGGGGGTCACGGACTACCGCGCCTTCGCGAAGGAGGTTGTCTCGGTCATCGTGGATCGGCCCCTTTCGTTCGAGGTGTTCGCCGACGAATGGCTCGAAATGGAGCGCCAAGCGCACCTCTTGGCCGCCCTCGGCGAGCAGGTCTTCGTGAAGATCCCCGTCACCAACACGCGCGGTGAAACGGCTTTGCCGCTCATCGAACGCCTCGCCAAGGCAGGGGTGCGCCTCAACATCACGGCCATGACGTCCGACACGCAGGTGCGTCGCGTGGCGCCGGCCCTCGAGCCCTGCCCCGCCGCGTATGTCTCGGTCTTCGCGGGGCGTGTCGCGGACACCGGGCGCGATCCGGTGCCGATGATGGCGCAGGCCGTTGCCGACATCGCGCCGCTGCCGCACGTGCGCTTGATTTGGGCGAGCCCGCGCGAGCTGCTCAACGTGTTTCAAGCCGACGCGGTGGGCTGCCACGTCATCACGGTCACCTTCGACATCCTCGCCAAGCTGCCCCTGATCGGCAAAGACCTCGATCAGTTTTCGCTCGACACCGTGCGCATGTTCTACGGCGACGGGCTCGCCGCCGGATACACGCTTTGAGCTGCGAATAGCGGCGTTTCGAACAACGCCAGGGGTCCCGACGAGGCCAGCTCGCGGGCGCCGAGCGAGAGCGCGACGTCCCTTTGCGCGGTGACAAACGCCTTGGCCTGGGTCTCTTGCAAACGCGCTCGCAGGCTCCGTGCGTTGTCGAAGCTCGAAGGCGCGAGGGGCACCCGCGGGTCCCAGGTTCGGTCGTGCACGATGTCCTCGGGGCGCCCCGAAGCCGCCTCGATCGCAAAGAAGCCGTAGTCGGTCACCTCCAACAGCACGCGCTCTCCCGGCGCGGTCCGCGATGCGATGGCCGCGCCCACGGCTTCTTCGTTGGGCCGCTCGACGAAGGTCAACGTACCGGTGAACCGCCAGCGGAAGGCCCCCGCGAGGGCCAGCATGACGAGCCCTTGAAGGAGCCTCGTGCGTACTTCTTCACGCGAGGTTCGCGCGACGAGGGCGGCGCTGAAGCGGCCCAGCAGCGTCGCCGCGAACAGCAGCGCGACGAGCAGGGCGCGCTCGGGGTGGTGGGTGGGCGCCGCGTCGCGGATCGAGGCCAGCGAGAGCAGCACGACCATGGCGAGCACGGCGCCGAGGGGACGACGAAATTGTTTGAGCTCCAACGAATCGAAGCCCTCGATCCTCCACGCCATGAGGGCGGTCACCCCGAGCATCGCGAACAGCTCGGGCTCGTGGCGCACGGCGGTGAACGGGTAGTCGAAGAGGCGGGTGAGGGGGCTGCCTTCGCCGTCGCTGCCGAGGGCCTGCTTGTAGGCCGCGACGCGCTCGATGAAGGCGGTCGCGTGGCCGTGCGCCAGGGCGTTCCACGCGAGCCACAAGAGAGGCCCGAGGAGGGCCGTCAACGCCAGCGGGACGTAGGGAAAAGGCTTCTTTTCACGCAGGGCGTCGCGCAGCGTGAGCACGGCGAACACGACCGCGACGGGCCACGGCTCGTAGCGGCTGAGCGTCGCCGCGAGCAGCGCGAGGGCCCCCCAAGCTCGCGCTGCTTTCGACGGTGTGCCGAGGGAGGCCACGGCGAGCAGCGTCAGCGCGGCCGTCGGCAGCTCGGGCACGGTGGCCACGCCGAGGCGCGCGCTCCACGGCAACAAGGTCGCGAAAAGCCCTGCAAACAGCGCCGATCGCCGCGCTTCTTGGGGCGCCACGTCGGGGC
>CAYLJT010000262.1:0-10129 GCA_964383995.1 uncultured Polyangiaceae bacterium | reverse complement strand
GGCTGCCTCAAGGGCCTCAACGAAGCGGCGGCCCTCGACCCCGCCGGGGACACCGCGCCCGAGGTTCAGGAGGCGCGGAAGAAGGCCGAAGAACGCGTGCGTGAGAACCTGAAGCGCAGCTACGAAGACAACGAAAAGTTCGACTCGTTGCCGCCGGTGAAATCAAAGAGCCGACCGACCTCCACCATCCCCACGCCCACCACGACCTCGGCGCCCCCCACGCCGGTCAAGCCCGCGCCGCAACAAAAAGCGCCTTCCAAGAAGCCCATGTCGAGCGACTTCGGCAAGTAGGCCCGCGGGTCGAGGCTACGGAGAGAGGTCGCGAAACACAGCACGCAGGGCCGAACGGGCGGTGTCCGTTCGGTCCTTCGGCGTGTCGCCGGCGCGGGTGCGCAAGGTGTCGAGCCAGGTGCAGGTCTTGGCCCGCGGTCCCGCGGGGTACGTGCGGCAAAACAAGGCAAATGCGTCTTCGCTGCGGGAGCTGTCGATGCTGCGCGAGGTGAGCAACCGGGACGCGTGATCGACCACCAAGGCCACCGTTCCCCCCGTCGGGGTCGTGCGCGACCATCGGGAAATGAAGCCTGGTTTGTCGACCAGCCGGGTGAGCACATCGTACCTGTCGCTCTCAACGGCCAACTGCGCGGTGGACACCAACAGCCCAAAAGAGCGGCTCGCGTCGGGCAAGGTGGCGAGCTCGTCGTCGAGGGTCGCGAGGTCGTCGACCACCGCGGCATCGAGGGCCGTCGCGTTGCAATTGACGGCCACGCTGAGCAAATCCGCGCGCGCCTGGGCGCCGAGCGAGGGTTCCCGGCCGAGCTTGCGCGCGAGGCCCACGAGGGTGGGAGAGCAGTGTGGATCGGCGCGCAGGCGCGTGAGCAGCACCGCGGCGTCGTAGGGCCGACGGCTGTCCGCGAAGGCGACCGCCGCTTGCGTCAACGCATCGGGGTCGTAGCCACCCGCTTCGCGCTCACCCAGAAATCGATCGAGGGCGGCCTCGGTAGGGCAGGCGCGCGCAGCCGCGCCGTTCTTCACCGAGAGACGCGGCAGCTTGCGAGCCGCGTCGGCTACGCGGAATGCGAGGGCGGGGTGGTAGAGGTCGCAACCTGGGTAGTCGTAGGGCGCAAGATCGACCTTCGCGCGCGTGCACTCGCGGGGCTCGGCGACGACGCGCAGGGAGCGCAGGGTGCGCGCCACCAGGGCGTCCGCATCGGGTAGGCCGGCGAGACCGAGGGGCACCGGATCGAACACGGCGTCGATGTCGTCGTCGCTCACGAGCGGATCCAAGTTGTTGGCCACCACGGTCCACAAATCCCCTGCCAAAAGCGGCATTTTTGCTTCCATCGCCAGTTGGGCCAAGACGGCGAGGCTCGGCCGCGCGTCGAGGGACAGGCTGCGGTCGGCGCCCGTCGCGGTGCGCGTTCCGAGGCGCACGCCGCTGATTGCGACACCCAGCGCTCGGCTCGCGTCGCGGACGGCGGCCTCGGGATCGCCGTCGAGAAAATCGTAGATGCCGGAGAGCGCGGCGACGTGCGCGAAGTAGCGCGCGGCTTCGTCGTCGGAGGCGGCGCCGCGGCCCACGGTCATGCGGCTCGCGGGGCTTCGCTCGGTCCACACTCCCGCGCCGAGCTGAAAGGTGCTGGCCTGCACGAGGCCTGCGCCAAGGCTCAAATCGAGGCTCAACTGAAACACGCGCGGTCCCGCGCTGGCCTGGTAGCGATAGGCGACCTTGGGCAAAACGAAGCCCTTTTGCTCTGCGTTGCGCAGAAAGCCGTCCAGGGCTTTGCGCGCTTCGGCGCGACGGCCCTCGGAAAATGCGCGCACCGCGCCGAGCACCGCGAGCACGGGCTCGGCGCTCGGCATCTCGCAATCGAGGCTTTTGGTGCTGCGCAGGGCCTCGCGAAACGCCTCCGGGCGGGGCGCCGCGCGGCCGCGCGCGTGACCGAGCTCGGCGAAGAACGACGCGGCCCAGGTCGCGCGACCGCCGTTCTTGTTGGCCGTGTCCGAGACATCCGCGGGCAGGTCGCCGCCCACCGTGGCGGCGACGATGGCCGCCGAGAGCAGCGCGAGATCGGAGGCATCGAGCTGATTTTCCGCGCTGAGGTGCCTAGCCAGCTCGGCCAGACGCGCAGCTGGATCGGAGGGCGGCCCCGAGCCGCCGCCGTCCTTGGCCAGGGTCGCGAAGAGCACCGATGCGCCCGACGAGATGCCCTCTTCGCCCGCCAAGAAGAGCGCCAGGCTGCCGAACAGCCGCTGCAGCTTGGGGGCCCCCGCGGCCCAAAACGCCTTGCCCGTTTCGGCCCCCGCGTAGGCCCGCGCCAGGGTGTAAACCGAGGCGAGCGCGTCGATCAGCGGACGCGTTTCGACGTCGGTGGCGGCGTCGGCCAGGATGGCGTCGGCGTCCTTGGCGGACAGCGCAAACTGCGCAGCGGGACCCTTTCGTTGCAGCAGATCCAAGGTGTCGGAGAGCACGAGCCCAAGGGGCCTCGCGCGCCGGGCGAAGGTGCTCTTGCCCGGGCCGAAGCTCGGGCTCGCGAACAAGCGTTGGCGCACGTCACCGAGCTTGGCCACGGCACGCGCCACCTCCGGTCGCAGCGAGACGAAATCGTTTGTGTTGCAATTATCCGTCACGCGGGGCTCGGGGCGCGTGGCCACGTGCGCGACCACAGCGATGATGCCGTCGGCCAGGGTGGTGAGATCTTCGACCGTCGCGCGGGGGGCCTCGCCGGCCTCGCCGAGCCCGGCAATGGCCATCGCCAAGTTCGCCCGCGCAGCTTTGCGCTCCGCGGGGAATCGCGCCGGATCCCGTTGTTCTGGATCGAGGCCGCCGGCCGCCGCCAGGCTCGCGTAGCGCGCCCCCGCGACGGCCAGCGCGGCCAGCGCCGGGTGGCTCTCGGTGTGCTCCAGGCTGCGCGCGATTTGCCCCGAAGAAAACGGCAGATCCACGGGCTCACCGAGCATCCAGCGCGCGACCATGTTCGCGGCGTAGAGCCCCGCGACGTCCCACCCCTGCATCTTCGTCACGGGGCCGCGCAGGGCCTTCTCCGCGGCCGCTTCGAGGGCGGTGTAGTGGGCCGCCTGCATCGAGGCTGGGTAGCTCGCGCCCGCGAGGGCGGACGTGAATACGGCCGCTGCCACGTCGCCGGCTGTCTCGGACTGCTCGAGGCCCCGGCCCACCACGCGCGCGCTCAAGGTGGCGAGGGCCGTGCGCAAACGCTCGTCCGTGAGCGCCCCCGGGGACATCACGAGCCCCGCCACGGTCAGCGGCCGAAAGCGCTTGGGCTCGGCCTCGGCGAGGCGCGCGAGGGCCTCGAAGTGCGCGAGGCCGAGGCCGGTAACCAAGCCGTATGTGGCGCTCCCTTCGGGGGAAAGGCCGCTGATCTCCCCGCGTTGGTAGAGCAGGGTCGGCACGACGGCCCACACCGCGCGCTCCTTCTCGACCGTCCGCGCGAAGCTGTCGTAGCGCGCCTGCCAGGCCTCGATTTCACGGCGGCGTTCGACCGCCGTGGCGAAGTCCGAGTCGAAGGCGCCTACCAGCAGCCAACCGAGGGCCAGATCGGCGGGCCCCCCCATCGGGGGTAGGCCAGGGGACGCCTCGCAAGTGCTTTGCGCTGCAAACAATCGCTGCGCGAACGGGCGCACCTCGTCACGCAAACCGACCTCGATGAGCCCGCGCCGCGCCAGCCACGCGGCAGCCGGTTCGTCGGCGCTGCGCACGGCGATGAGCTCGGCGTAGGGCGAGCTGCGGGCTGCGTCGGAAGGCTGGGCCGTAGCGGTCGTTTCCCGATCCAAGCCGATACCGGCGCCGTCGAGCAGCCGCCTCGCATAGGAGCCGCGCTCCACGCTTTCCCCCTCGATGGCGCCCTTCAGGGCCGCGCTCAAGGCGTCCGTCTCGTGCGCCGCGCCCACGTAGTCGAAGCGTCCGGCGGCCTCGAAGGCCGTGCGCACCGCGGCGGCAATGGCCAGCTCGCGGGGCACGTTGGCCGCACCGGTCGAGCGAAGGGAGGGCGTCAAACCCAGGGTGAAAGGCGCCAACGGGTCGCGCGGGACAAGGTGCGTGAGCCCCCCCGCGTCGGCGCGCACCACGTGCGGAGCGCCGAGGACGTCGGCCAGGCTCAGCAAAAGCTCATCGGAGGTCAGACCCTCGGGGGCGGGGAGCCCATCGACGTCCGCGAACCTCGCGTCCTTGAGGGCGCTGCGCAGGCCGGCGGTTATGGTTGGAGGTCCAACGATCCACACCGCGCCGGGGGCGGGCGCCCCCGCGAGGCCGTCCCAAAGGCGCGCCCAAGGATCCTGCACATCGCGCGCCCGCCGCGCTTCGAGGTAGGCGACGACGCTCTCGCGTTTGAGCACCCCGCGCAGGCGCGCATCCGCGAGGGCCCGGCCGCAGCCGGCGAGCCTACCGCCGACGCAGGTGGTCGTGGTTGCGGAGCTCGGCGTCGCCGGCGTGTCGCTGGGCGCGCCGCACCCCGCGCCCGTTTGCAACGCCGCGAAGAAGAGGGCCCCTCGAAGGGCCGCACGAAGGGCTCTTGCCATGGCCGTCACCATAGCGAACACGGGCAGCGATAGGCTGCTCCCGTGCAAAGCCTCGCCGATATCGATTGGACCACGTGGACCCCCACGGACCGAGCCACCCTCATCTTCGTGATCGAGCCCGAACGCGTGCTTCTCATCCGAAAAAAGCGGGGCCTGGGCGCCGGCAAGATGAACGCTCCGGGGGGACGCATCGAGCCCAACGAGACCCACCTCGAAGGGGCCCTGCGGGAGCTCGGCGAGGAGCTCGGCGTGACGGCCACCGGGGCCCGTGAATACGGCGAGCTCGCGTTCCAATTCAGCGACGGCTACGGCCTGCTTTGCTACGTGTTTCGCGCCGATGCCTGCGTCGGACAGCCCGTGGAGACCGACGAAGCGACCCCCCATTGGTGCGCCCTCGATGCCCTGCCCTTCGACGAAATGTGGGCCGACGACAGGCTTTGGATCCCGCTCTTGCTGGCGCACAAGACGTTCCGCGGGCGCTTCATCTTCGACCGCGAGGTCATGCTCGACCACCACATCGAGGTCCCCCACCCCGAGCACGAACACCCGCTCTTTTGAGGCTAATCCAAGACGTATTGCGGGTACTCGGACTTGGCTTTTTCGGCGACCGACAGATCGATGTCGACCGTCGCGAAGGGCTCGTCGCGGGTTGTCGTAGCGAGCACGACGCCATGAGGATCGACCACGAAGCTGCCCCCTCCGAGGTCGGCCGCGCGGCCTTCGGGGTTCACTTTGTTTGCGCTCAAAACATACGCCCCGGACACGATGGCGGCGCTGCGACCGGCCAAAATCCAGGTCTCCACGGTGGCCTTCTCGGTGGCGCGGGGGTGGGCGATCAGGTGCGCGCCTCCCTTGCCGAGGGAGCGCGCGCCCTCGAAAAACCAAAGCTCGGTGCAAATCGCGAGGCCGAGGCGCAGGTCCCCGAGATCGGTCACCTGTTGCGCATCGGCGCTCCGCGCATACCAGCTCGCCTCCCAAAACCCGGGCTCGTCGGGCAGGTAGCGCTTTTGGCGCAGGGCCCGCACACCCTCCCCGCGCGTCCACAAAAAGCCCTGATTTCTCCGCTGATTTCCGTCCCTCGTGGGGCGCGTGCCGAGCACCCAACGGGCCCCCAAGGCGTCGAGCTTCGTGATGTACGCCGCGTGGGAGGCCATCATGCGATCCCACGTTGGGTCGCTGGGCGTGCGCTCGTGGAAGGGCCACGGCGAAAAGGGCAGCTCGGGCAGGACCACGAGCTCGCTCGCCAGCCCGCGCACGTGCTCGCGCAAGCGGTCCAAGGCAAGGTCCATGTCGGGGTTTTCGTCGTCGATTTCGCAGACCGTGACGCGCATCGCCGGGAGCGTAGCGGGGGCGTGGCGACGCGGGCGAGCCATTGCGCGGCGCTTCGTGATATTCGCGAGGGATGGGTGCGAAGCACGGGCTCTTCGTGGGCGCTGAGCGGGCGGCCTCTCCGACGCGGTGGGCTCCCGCGCTGCTCGCGCTGACGCTCGGCGCCGGCTGCGGAGGGACGGAAGAAGCCTACTTCGGGACCACGAGCCGCTCGTCCGCCTTCGAGACCACCACGTTTCACGTGAACAACGGCAACGAGCCCGAGTACCTCGACCCGGGAATGGCCCACGACACGGCCAGCTCCGCGTTGATTCATCAAATGTTCGAGGGGCTCACGGCCTTCGGCTACGGCGACATGCACCCCGTGCAGGCGGGGGCCATCCGCTACGAAAAGAGCGCGGACAACCGCTATTTCCGCTTCCACCTGCGGCCCGACGCCAAGTGGAGCGATGGCAAGCCAGTGACCGCTCACGACTACGCGTACGCGTGGCGCCGCGTGCTTCGTCCGATCACCGCGTCGCAGGCCGCGACCACGATTTACAGCATCAAGAACGCCGAGCTCTTCAATCAAAAGAAGCTACTCGTCACCAAGGCCGCGACGGTGCTCTTGGACTCGCCGGCCGCCACGAGCTCGGGCGCAACGACCCTGCCCGAAGGCACCGCGGTGCAGATCGTGGCCGAGGGTCCGAAGGTGGTGCTCACGGGCTTCGCGCCGCTGGCCGCGCCTGCGGCCGGGCGTGGCGTGGAGTTCGACAAGAAAGCCGGGACGTTGGCGGTGGCAGGCGGCAAAGCCGAGGGCGCGAGCGGAGGCCTGAAGGACGCCACGGTGCTCGTCTTGGATCGGGGTCCGAGCGTGGAGTGCAACGGCGATCCGGACCACTGGTTCTTGGTCGAGAAAGACGGCCAAAAGGGCTACTTGCCGGGCTGCGCGTTGGGCAAGGCCAAGGGCGCCGAGCTCTACGCCTTGGTCGAGCGCTTCGACGAGTGGCCCACCTTTGCGCCGATCCTCGCGCCGACACCACCCCCCGCGCCCGAGAGCGCGCCCGGCGACGCGCCGAAGGACGCCCCCAGCGACGCCCCCGGGGGGACCCCGGACGCGCCCGCCGTCGAAGCAAAAAAACCCGCTCTTCCCAGGGGTTTTGTCAAGCTGAGCGCGCTCACCGAAGACGACCGCGTGCTCGGTATTCACGTCGCCGACGACCTCACGTTGGAGGTCGAGCTGGAACGACCCACGGCCTATTTCCTCGACATCACCAGCACCACGATGTTGTTCCCGGTGCGCCACGACGTGGTCGAGCCGTTCGTGGCCAAGGGCGAGCCCGACATGTGGACGAGGCCGGAGAACATCGTCTCGAACGGCCCCTTCATGCTGTCCGATCACAAGTTTCGCTACGAGCTGCGCCTCACGCGAAACCCCCACCACCCCGACCACGACAAGCTGCGCTTTCACGAGATCGTGGTGTCCGAGGTGGAGTCCTACAACGCGACGATGAACCTCTACAAATCAGGGGATCTCGACTACCTCGGGGACAACTCGTCGCTGCCCACCGAATACGTAAAATACCTATTCCAGAAGGAAGATTTCGTTCGCTACCTGTACGCCTCGACCTACTGGTACGAGCTCAACACGAAGAAGCCGCCGCTCGACGACGTGCGTGTGCGCAGGGCGCTCAACCTGGGGATCGATAAGAAGACGCTGGTCGAATACGTGACCAAGGGGGGCCAGGTGCCTGCCTCGCACTACGTCCCCGAGATCATCGGGCTCGGCTACGACGAAGCGGTCAAAGAAGCCAAAAAGGCGGGCACCGACGTGTTCGAGAAACCCGAGTACACGTTCAACCCGACCCTCGGACGCAAGCTCCTCGGCGAGGCCGGCTTCCCCGTGAGCGAGGTGAACGGCCAGCTCACGGCGAAGGATTTTCCACCGATCGAGATCCTCTACAACACGGCCGAGGCGCACCGAAACATCGCCCTCGCCGTGCAGGACATGTGGAAGAAAAACCTTGGGATCACGGTGACGTTGCGCAACGAAGAGTGGAAGGTGATGCTCAAGAACGTGCGCGACGGAAACTTCCAGGTCGTGCGCTTCGGCTGGGTCGCCGAGTACAACCACGCGCAGACGTACATGGACACGTTCATGTCGTTCAGCCCCTCGAACCGCACCGGCTGGGGCAGCCAAGAGTTCGACGACGCCGTGAAAGTGGCGGCTTCGACCGCCGATCCGAAGGCCAGCATCCAGCTCTATCGCGACGCCGAGCGCATGGCCGTCGATGCCATGCCCAAGATCCCGCTCTACTTCTACACCAAGCAAACCCTGATAAAACCCTGGGTTTTGGGCTTCACGCCCAACGCCAAGAACCTCCAGCTCTTCAAGTGGCTGTCCATCGATCCGAACCAACAAACCATGCCCGCCAAGCCGCAATCGCCGGCCTTTGCCGACGTGGAGTTCGAGCCGCCGGGCACCATCGCTCCCATCCCGATGCCTGAAAAGCGGGGCCCGCTGCCGGAGAAGCGCCCTTGGTAAGCTACGTCGTTCGCCGGGTTTTGGGCGCGTTGGTCACGTTGTTCATCGTGGCTTCGCTGCTGTTCTTCTTGCTGCGCGCCGTGCCCGGGGGGCCCTTCGACTCGGAGAAAAACGTCCCCGCCGAGATCGCCGCGGCCCTGGCCGCGAAGTACCACACCGACGCTCCGCTCTTCGATCAATACACCGCGTGGCTCAGCGAGCTGGTTTTTCACGGCGATTTGGGCCCTTCGTTCAAATACGCGAACCGCACGGTGAACGAGATTCTGGCCATCAGCCTGCCCATCTCCATGCAGCTCGGTCTGCTCGCCATGATGGTGGCGCTCGCGGTCGGCATTCCCCTCGGCATCATCGGCGCGATTCGACAAAACACCTGGATGGACACGACGGCGATGGCCACCGCCATGCTGGGTATTTCGATCCCACGCTTCGTGCTCGCGCCCCTCGCGGTGCTGGTTTTCTCGCTGAATTTGTATTGGTTGCCGGTGGCCCGCTGGGAGACCTGGCAGCACATGATTCTGCCCGTGCTGTGCGCGGGGCTGCCCCCCGCGGCGTACATCGCGCGGCTCACGCGGGGCGGCATGTTGGAGGTGATCCGCAGCGACTTCGTGCGCACCGCGCGGGCCAAGGGCCTGTCCGAGCGCGCCGTGATCCTCAAACACGCGTTGAAGGGCGGCCTGTTGCCCGTCGTGAGCTACCTCGGACCGGGCACCAGCGGCCTGCTCGTGGGCTCTTTGATCATCGAAAAAATCTTCGATATCCCGGGCATGGGACGCTACTTCGTCGAGGCCGCGGTCAACCGTGATTACAACCTCGTGCTGGGGGTCACGCTGGTCTACGGCGCCATCTTGATGACGATGAACACCCTGGTGGACATCGCGTACGCGGCGTTGGATCCGCGGGTGGAGCTGCGATGAGCACGGCGGAGAACAGCGCTGTTTCCGCGGCCATCGAAGAGGGATCGAGCCTCTGGCAAGACGCCTGGCGCAGGCTCCGCAAGAACCGCGCGGCGGTGCTGAGCGGCGTTTTGCTGGTCGCGATCCTGATCGCCTGCATCGTCGTGCCCGAGGTCTGCACCTACCGCTACGACGAGACCAACCTGCCCCTTGGCGCCACGCCCCCATCCATGGACCACTGGATGGGCACCGACAGCCTCGGTCGCGATCTTCTGGCCCGCGTGTTCTTGGGAGGCCGCGTGTCCTTCACGGTGGGCGTCGTGGCCACCATCGTAAGCTTCACGATCGGCGTTACCTGGGGCGGTGTTGCGGGCTATTTCGGCGGCAAGCTCGACTCGGTGATGATGCGCATCGTCGACGCGCTCTACACCTTTCCGTTCTTGATCTTCGTGATCCTGCTGATGGTGTTCTTCGCTTCGAAGGACGGGCCGGTCTTCGAAGCCTTCCAGAGCGGGCTCGGACCGTTCGTCGAAAACTCGAAAGATCCGGCCTATTTCCCGGTGTTTCAAATCGTCGTGGTGTTCGCGTCGTTGGGCGCCGTCTCGTGGCTGACCATGGCGCGCATCGTCCGCGGTCAGGTCATTGCGCTGCGCGATCAACCGTTCGTCGAAGCGGCGCGCTCCGTGGGCGTGGGCCACCGCGCGCTCATCTTTCGGCATCTTCTGCCGAACGCCCTGGGGCCCATCATCGTTTACACGACGCTGACCATCCCCGAGGTCATGATGGCCGAGGCGTTCCTCTCGTTTCTCGGCCTCGGAACGCAGGAGCCTTTGTCGAGCTGGGGTCAGCT
>CAYLJT010000261.1:0-10164 GCA_964383995.1 uncultured Polyangiaceae bacterium | reverse complement strand
CAGTCCGCGCCGCGGGGCTCAGCACGTGCGTCCCCTTGACGGTCAGGATGGGAAGATCGGTGGTGTCCTTGGCCTCGACGGCAGGGGGTAAGGTGTCCCGCGCTTGGGCCGCCGCGATGCGCTCCGCGAGCTTGTTGGTATCCATCCGGACCGTGCACACGTCCTCGGGAGGTTGGGGCTCCTCGGCGCCGGCTACCGCCACGGGGCTCGGCGGCTCGGGGCTCGGCGCGCTGGCAGCTGCGGCAGGTTCGACGATCTTACCCGTGGGAAGATCGACGAATGGCTCCGACGCTGGACGGTCTTCTTTACGCGCGATGGGCAGGGTGACCCGCCCCGTGTCGCCCACCTCGATCAGCGCGTCGAGCCGCTTGGCGAGGTCCACCGCGCAGTCTGCCCGATCTTCCCTTCGCCGCACCATGCAGCTCGTGATGAGCTTGGCGAGCGCAGGCGATACGTAGGGAGCCAGCGTCTCCACCCGGGGGATGTCCGCCTTGAGCACCTGAACCATGACCTCCGCCGCGCCGCCCTTGAATGGGCGCTCACCGCTCAACATCTCGAACAGCAAGACGCCGAGGGCCCAAATGTCCGCCCGGTGATCCACCGGGCGTCCGGCCACCTGTTCGGGGCTCATGTAGAGCGGAGAGCCAATTCTGCCACCCTGTTGGGTCTGGTGTCCGTCCGACTGCGCGAGGTTCTTCGCCACGCCGAAATCGAGCACCAGCACCCGGTCTTCGTCCTGATCGGGCTCGGGCTGAAGAAACACGTTGGTCGGCTTCAAGTCGCGATGGACGATGGACAGCGCGTGCGTTGCCGCAAGGGCGCGCGCGATGTCTCGGCCAATGCGCGCGCACTCGGGCTCCGGGAGGGTCTTGGTTCGTTTCAGACGTTGGCGCAGCGTCTCACCGCTGAGCAGCGGCATGATCAGCACAGGATCACCGTCGTCGGTCTCCACGACGTCCAGGATCTCGATCACATTTCGTTGTCGAATCCGGCCGTATGCGCGGGCTTCACTGGCCAGGCGCGCGCGCAGCTCGTCGTCGGAGCGGAGGAGCAGCTTGACGGCGACCTCGCGGCCCGTGCGCTCGTTTTCGGCCGACCACACCTGACCCATGGCCCCCGCTCCGATCAGGCGGTGGAGTCGATATTTGCCCCCCACCAGGGCATTTTTGGTCCACGCCGAAATCACACGCGGCTCCTTGCCTGCGCCCACCAAACGCGGGTGCCGTAAAATAGGCTGGTCGCCCGATCCCTTGCCGAGCCCGCCCAACATGGGGCGGCGCGCCCGTATTGGCGATACGCCTTTGGAGGTAGGGGTCAGTCGTAGCGTTCGGTGTGGACGCGCTTGCGATCGACACCGAGCTCGTTGCGCAGCAGCGCGCGCACAGCGGCCACCATGCGATCGAGCCCGCATACGTAAATGTGGGGCGAATCGAGGCTTGCGAGGAGCTTAGGCACGTGCCCCTGCACCCACCCGCGAAGGCCCGTCCAACCCGCCTCGGGGCGCGACAACGTGATGTGGACGACCACGTTGGGGTGCGTCTGAGACAGCCGTTCGAGCTCTTCACGGTACAGGATGTCTTCTTCGTGGCGCACCCCGAAGAGCAGGTGGAGAGGCACCTCGGAGCCGCCGTCGAGGGCGGCGTGCAGCATCGAGCGCAGCGGTGTGATGCCCGTCCCCGTGCCCACGAACAGGGCCGGGGCGGGGTCGTTTGCTTCCCTTGTGAAGAGCCCGCTCGGCCCCACCGCGCGCAGGGTGTCGCCGACCTGCATGCGATGCAGGTAGTTCGAGCCCGGTCCTTCCGCGACGCGCGTGACTGCCAGTTCGAAGCGCGGTGTACCGTTCGGCGCCGAGGCGATGGAATAGGCCCTCTTCTGCTCTTCTTCGCCAGGGGCGCCGATGGGCAGCATGAGGTTTAGCCATTGGCCTGGAAGGAAGTCGAGGGGCGCGCCGTCGATCCGCTCGAAGACCATCTCGCGGACGCTGGGCGCGAGGGCCCTCGCGGAGGCGAGGCGAACATGAAAGCTCTCAGGAGGCCGGGGCGGCATGGACCCCGGACCTTGGGGTAGCAGAGCAACCTTGTCAATACGGCTCGACGTCACTGGCCCTGGGGCAGGGGGCGACGAGGCCCACCGTCGACTCACGCTTTGCTCACCGTCTGCTCACAGCAGCTCAGCGAGCGGGGGCCTAGGTTCTCCTGCGTCGAGGCCCGGCAGTGCGCCGGGTAGCTCGCGCGCGAAAGGTAGATGATTGACCATGAGCTCTTCAACGGTTTGGATCTCCACGACCCTGCTCCTCTCTGCGTCCGCCCTGAGCGGCTGCGTCGTGGACAGCGAGCCGGGCGACGGCTCGGACGTCGAGGTGGTGGAAGCGGACGGCGACTGGGGTGAGGTGGAGGAGGCCTTTGGCGAGGCCACCTGCGGTACGACGGCCTACGCGAACGTCGAGAACTCAACGAACTGGACCATCGCCTCGACGAGCCCCTACTACAGCGCGACGAACGGGAATTATGGTCAGCCCGACTGCTCCCACGCCTTCATCGTCGACTACAACAACGGCACCAACAAGAACGTGAACGTCTGGGCTGGCTTCCACACCCAACCGACCACCTCGGGCGCCTGCAGCTTGGCGCACGTCAAGGTGCACACCTACCATTGGGTCAACGGAGCCTGGGTCTTCCACGAAGAAATGAAGCGCCACGGGGCTTGGCGCGGGGGTGAGTGCTGGTTCGACGTCGACAGCGGCTCGTCGCAAGCGTCCATCGGGACCGTCCCCACGCGCGTCGTCGCCCAGGCGTACTCCACCTTCTGCTTGCCACCCTACGGATGTTCGACGACCTACCAAGGTGTCAAGATCAACGCGTACGAATCGATGTAAGCGCTCCGCTGGCAGCTAGGGAGGTTGGCACGTGCAGGTGCCAACCTTCTGCAGGCGGTTATCGTACTCGTTCGCCCAATACACGGCCTTTTCGTCGATGGCGACGGAGCCGGGCCAGGCTTGCCCGGTGGCGAGGACGCGCGTCTCGTGCGTGGTCAAGTCGGTGACGGCCACGTCGCCCGAGGTGGTTTGGGCGCCGAGACCCGTCCACGCGAGCTGCGATCCCAGCTTCGCCACCGCCCAGGGTGAGGGAAGAGCGTCGTTCAAGACGGTAAGATCCTCCCCGGCGGTTGTCGCGGACATCAGGCGGTAGCCGTAGGTGCCTTCCATGCCACTGTTCGCCCAGAACAGAGCGCCGTCCGAGACGGCGAGCGAGCGTGGCGCGGACTGGCTGCCGACCATGGTGACGGGCATCTCGGCGCCGAGCTTGTCCTTGTGGATGCGCTGGAGCGCGCCCTCGGGGAAGGTGTTCGCGCGGGCCCAATAGACGTAGCCGTCAGCGGGTTTTGCAGCGTCGAAGGTGATGCTCAAGAACGCGTAGGGACTGTCCGAGACAAGCGGGTCTACCGCACCTCCCGTCTGGAGGCAGCGGAACATGCTCGATGTGGAGCTCGGGCTGATCGTCGAGAAGTACGCGTGCGTGGCGTCTACGCCGAGGCTCGTGACCCTCCCGGGCCCGCTGGCGATCTCCACGGCCTCCGTGTCTCCCCCGAGGTCCTTGCGCAGGATCTTGTAGGTGTCGCCGCCTTCGTCGTAGGTGCTGAAAAACAAAGCGGACGCGGTGGCGGCCAGGTTGGCCGGCTTGGTCGTCGACGGCACGACCACCGTGGGCGCGCTGCCGAACGGGGCGTCTTTGGCCAGGGCGCGCACCGCCGAGTAGGTGGAATCCGTCCAATAAATGCTGTCCGCGGTCAGCGCGATGGAGCTCGCGATGGCGTCGTTTACCAGCTCGAAGGGCTGGCACTGACCGTTGGCTCCGCACACCTGACCCAGGCAGCAGTCGCCGTCCGCGCCCGTCGATGTGGACGTGGCGGAGCCTCCACCCGACGCGAGGCCGTCGAAGTCGCTGGTCAACAGGCAACCTTGCTGGGCGAACAGGAGCAGGGCAGCGGTGACCGTCCTTTTGGCGAGCGCGCGCGTCATGGTAGGTCCAGGGCAAAGCCGAAGCCACCGGTGCCAAGACGGCTGGAGATCGAGGCCTTTTCGTTCGAGGACGGTTCGCTCAACCAGAGGTAGCCGCCGACCAACAAGGCCGCGATGCCGACCCCGAGGCTGACATCCGCGACGAGCATCCGGTTGTGGACGGCGTCCACATCGCCTTGGGCACAGTTCGGCGCGCAGGTGTTCCGCAGGTCGTCCAGGTCAGACTTGGCGCCCACACCGAGGACGGCCGAGGTCCCCGCAGCGACGGCGCCGAGGCCCAGCACGGCGTAGGCGAGGACCGGCGTCTCCGACGAGGTTTCGTCGGGGGAGGTGGGAGGCGAGGTGGAAGGTCGCGTAGAGATCGGGCTGGGCGGGGGGGCGGCGGAAGGTGCGGCAGAGGTCGCAGGTGGCGGGCCTTTTGTCTCGGACAACGGAGGTGGGGTCGGCGCCGCCGTAGGCGCCACCAGGGCGACCTCGATGGGCCTGCGCTTTTCGCCCTCGCGCACCACGACGTCGAGCTCGACCGACGCCCCGCCGCGCTCGAAGCGCAGGTGGTGGGGGCCCGGATCCATCGGCACCGCGAGGCCCGCGGCCTCCGCGTCGAGGGCCACACCGTCGACGAAAATCGCGGCGTCCGCGCGATCCACGCCGTCTTCGTCGCGGACACGAAACACCACGCTGGGCAGCGAATCGTCCAGATCGGACAGCCAGCCCCCGCAGTCGTCGGCGATCATGGCGGGGCAGGTTCGTTGGGCGCACTGGACGAAGTGGGCTCGTGCCTTGAGCAGGTGGCCCGCTTTGCGGGCCCGCTGCCCGTCGGTGTAGCTGGTCACGCACGCCTGCTTTTCCGCCTCGTCGGCCTGTGCACAAAGGCTCGTGGCAACGGAGAACGTGAGGACCGAGAGCAGAGGGAAGAGCTTCATAGACACTCTGGTTTGGGCACCCGAATGCCGTCGGCGTCGATGAAGTAGGGTGGGGTGCAGTTGCTCTTCGGCGGTGCGGGGCTTGCCGCGCGGGGCGGGTTGGCGGTCGCCTGAGGCTGTGGTCGCACGGTCGTAGCGGCCACGGGGTGTGTCGATGGAGGAGGTGCCGCGGAGGCTGGCAAGCCGGCTACCTTGGCGCTGGCCCCCGAGGGCGCAATAGGAAGATCCGCGGGGGGTAAGGCGGAAGGCGTGACAGGCACTCTGGGTGTTTCGGCCGCGCTTTGGTCGAGGGTAGGCGCCTCGCCTCCCAGGTCGGTCGGCGACGGCGCGGAGGCCATTTCAGGTGTGGTCGCCGGGCTGGGCTCGCTGCCACCGAGGCCTGCTGCCAGGCCGGCTACGCCAGCCACGAGGCTTACCACCACGGCCGCTGCTAGCCACGAACGGCGGGGTTTAGACTCCTGTGCCGGGGTTGCGCTGGACAGGGCGGCCGTCGGGTCGATCGTGTCTGAGACAACAACGTCAGAGGTCGAGGTCTTGGGGCCGGACTTTGCGTCGACAGGCTTCGAG
Source organism: uncultured Polyangiaceae bacterium (assembly GCA_964383995.1). Lineage (GTDB taxonomy): Bacteria > Myxococcota_A > Polyangia > Polyangiales > Polyangiaceae > CAYLJT01. Next base: position 4,656 of record CAYLJT010000261.1, on the reverse strand, counting down.
GTAAGGTCTTCGTGGGCCGGGGTCTGGGTGGCGGTGCCGCGCTCGACGTCGGCGACGAGAGCGGCGCGGCTGTCGAGCTCGTCGCCTGCGACGAGCCGCGTCCAGGCGGCGATCTCCCGCGGTGTGCCGATGGGAAGGGCGCCTTCGATGGCCAGGACCATCGCGTTCGCCGTCGCGAAGCGCGCTTCGGGCACGGGCGAGAGCGCGCGCAGCACGACGGCGTCCAGGTCAGGCGGGATGGCAGCGTTGTATTGGCTCGGCGGGTCGACCTCGCCGAGCAGCATCTGACCTACGATCCCACCTACCGTTTCGGCCTGGAACAGGCGCTTACCGGAGAGGGCCTCCCAAAGCACCACGCCCGCCGCGTAGACATCGCTTTGGCGGCTGGTTTTGTCCGAGCCCAGTTGCTCCGGTGCCATGTAGGCAACCTTGCCCTTGAGCACCCCTTCGGTGGACACTTGCATGCGACCCGCCGCCCGCGCGAAGCCGAAATCCAGCACTCGCGCAACACCGTCGGCGCCGACCAGGATGTTCTCTGGAGAGACGTCGCGGTGCACCAGATTCAAGGGCTCGCCCTGCTCGTTCTTGGCCTCGTGCGCTGCGTGCAGACCGTCGAGGGCGCCCGCGACGATGCCCGCGGCAAGGTTCGGTGGCAGACGCTGTTTGGAGGCCCGCGCTAGGCGCAAAAGCTCGGCCAAGGTAAGACCGTGGATGTGCTCCATGACGAGCGACAGCTCGCCGTCTTCCACCACCACGTCGAGCGTTGCGACCACGTTGGGGTGATGGACCCTGGCCGCCATGCGCGCCTCGTCGACGAACATGGCCACGAACGCCTGGTCTTTGGCGTAGGTCGGATAGAGCCTTTTGATGGCCACCGTCCGCGCGAATCCGACGGGCCCGCGCAGCCGCCCCAGATGCACGACGGCCATGCCCCCCGCGCCGAGCTCGGGGCCCAGCGCATAGCGGCCCACTTCGCGTGGGGGGGCGTCCGAGTCCAACATCGCCGCCGAAACTACCACAGGAAGTAGGCGCCTCGAAGCGGTTCCGCCGGCTTCAGGCCGTTCGAGCGGGCCAGTGCCGTAGCCTCCGCCGCGTGGGACCTAGCGCGGGACGCGTCGCCCGGTTTGCCGCGCCTGCGCAGGACCTCCGCCAAAGCGTAGAGAGAGCGCATTTCAAAGGGGAAAGCGCCGTTGCGTTGGGTCGCCGCCAGGGCCTTTGTCAGGTGCGACTCGGCTCCATCGAGGGTGCCAGTCGTAGCGTCGAGGAGGCCTAAATAATAGCTCACGGGACCTGCGTAGACGACACCTTGACCGTGGACGACATGCCGATTTTCGTGGGGCAAAAGCAGGTCTTTCAGGCCCGCTGCGCGCGCGCTGTCGCCTGTGAGAAACGCGCAGAGCGCCAGTTGCGCCGAGGCCGCGACGACGTCCGGATCGCGCAACAAGGGCTCACCCTCGATGTTAGCCAGTGTGCGGCTTGCCTCCTCCACGGATCCGCGGCGGATCGCGGCGTACGCGAGCTGCGCGCGGCGCAGGGCCCGCGTCGGTGCGCGCGCCACGCTGGCTGCGAGCAGCGGCTCGATCTCCGACAGGCGGTCTTGCTCTTTGCGAAGCTGAATCAGCGGCAAAAGCCCCAGCGAGGCGAGGCTCGCGTCGCCGCCCGCGGCGTCGAGCGCGCCCTCCGCGCGCGCCAAATCGCCTTCGAAAAGCGCGCGCATCGCGCTGTAAAGCGCTGCGGCGTGGAGGTGGGAAGGCTGCTTCAGGAGCGCGGCCAAACGTGCGTGGTCGTCGATGTCGGCGAAGGCGCCCGCCGTGTCACCAAGCTCCAGCCGATCGACGAGCCGACACACCACGCCGCGCAGCTCGGCCTCGGCGTCACCGATGCGCCGTGACAGCTCGATTTGCTCGGTGGCGACGGCCCCGCGCTCCTCCGCGCGGGACGGGCCGAGCAGCACGAAATGCAGGCAACGCAGGGCGTACGCGAGGGTCTTCGCGTCGCCCGCTTGGCGCGCGAGGGCGACGGCTTCGCGCGCCGGCTCTTCGCGCGCGCTCGGCTCGCTGCCGAGGGATTGGGCCACGGCCAAACGACCCATGAGCAGCACGCGCCGTCGCGCGTCCTCGCCCGAGACCGCCGCGAGGCCCTCCAACAACATGGCGACGCGGCGTTGATCGGTGGCCGAGCGTTCGTCTTCCAACGCGTAGCCGAGGGCCGCATCGGCGAGCTTCGCCGGATCGCCGAGCTGCCGCGCGAGCACCGCGGACTCTTCGAAAATGCCCTTGGAGCGCGCCAGATCGCCCGCGCGAAATGCCGCATTTCCAAGGGCCAACATCACCTCGACACGGCGCACGGGCTCGGCGCCGCCGAGGGACAGGGCCTCGAGCGCGCGTTCGTAGAGGCGCGTCGCGTCTTCGTACATGCCCATCTTCGCCGCGTGCTCTGCGGCGCGCGTCGCGAAGTCCAACGCGAGGCTCGGGTCAACACCGGGCGCCGCTTGCAGGTAGTGCCAGGAGATCTCCGAAAAGCGCGGATCCGTAGGCCTTCCTTGCGTAGCAGCCAGCGCTTGTGCGGCGCGACCGTGCAGCGTGATGCGCACGTGGAGCGGCAGTGCGGCGTAGATCGCGTCGCGCAACACCGCGTGCGTGAAGCGATAGCGGCCCGGCGCGCCCGCGCCCTCGACGACGACCCCGAGGTCCAGGGCCTCACCCACCCCCTGCACGGTGTCGTCCGTGGTGCGCGCGGAGACCAGCGCCAAATCCCGCAAATCGAAGGAGTCGCCGAGCACCGCGGCGGCGTCGAGGGCGGCGCGGCAACCGGTCGACAACATGCTGAGGTGCCCGCGGATGGCGTCTCCGAAGGAAGAACGCAGCCAGCGTTGCGGCAGCTCGAACGTGGTCTCCGAGGGGTCGATGCCTTCGATGCTCAAGAGCCGCACGAGCTGCGCCAAAAAATACGGATTTCCCCCGGTCGCCACGCTCAGCGCGCGCACCAGGTCGGGCGTTGGTTTGACGCCCAGGCCTGCAGTCAACATGTCCGAGACATCCGCCTCCTCCAAGCCCCCCAATGCGATCAGCCGCGCGGTCTCGATGCGACCGAGCTCGGGCAGGGCCGCCGCGAGGGGCAAGCTGGTGTTGGGCGCGAGCGTGCGATGCGCAGCGACCACCGCGATGCGCGCATGGGGCGCCGCGCGCATCAAGAACGCCAGCAGCTCCAGCGAAGGCTCGTCCGCGCGCTGCAGATCGTCGAGCAAGATCAGCAAGGGCGTCTGCTGCGACGTGCGTTGCAGGGCCAGCGAGATCGCGTCGAACATGCGAAAGCGCGCGGTCCGCGGCGTCTTGTCCTCGGGGCCGTCGTCAGTCGTTGGAGCTCCAAGTAATTCAGGCAAGAGCGAGCGCACCCCCCGCCCGCCGCTCCGCGCGAGCCCGAGGGCGGCCTCTTCATGGTTCTCGGCGAAGCCCCGCAACACCTCGCGCCAGGGCCAAAACGAAGGGGCTTCATCGCCGCCGTAACAGCGCCCGAAGAGCACTTCGAAGCCGACCGTGGACGCTCGCTCCGCCAGCATGTCGAGCAAGCAGGTCTTCCCGACCCCAGGCTCGCCGGACACGAACACAAGCCGCGCATGCCCCGAAGCCGCGCTAGCCAAGGCGCCTTCGAGCTGGCTCAGGGGCGCCGCGCGGCCCACAAACGGCGCCCGTTGGCGCGACGCGGGCGCCGCTTCGAAGAACGACGAGGGCGCGACGGAGGGCACCGTCGCTGCCGTCCATGGCCCCGGCGCATCGGCGTCGATGCGCTCCACGGGGCGGCCAAAACGGTAGCCGCGGCCCCGCGTCGTGAGGATGAAGCGCGGCGCGTCGGCGTCGTCGTCGAGCGCTTTGCGCGCTTGTTTTACGGCCTGCGACAACGATGCGTCGCTCACCGTGACCCCTCCCCACACCTCCGCGAAGAGCTCTTCTTTCGTCACCACGTGACCCACGTGCAGCGCGAGGTACGCCACGAGATCGAATACGCGCCGTTGGATCGCGACGCGCACGCCGTCGCGCCGCAGCTCGAAGGCATCGGTGTCCATTTCGAAGTCGTCGAAGCGAAACAGCATCGGTCCGGGGCGAGCATGCCATGGGCGAAGCCCAACGAAACTGGGCTGGTGCCTCTATTGTCGGCGCGGCCTACGGCCGGCAGCGACGGAGTCGAGCCGATGAGGGGCTCGCGTCCCTTGTACTGCACGCGTTCGGCCTGCTTACCAAAGAATGCGATGCCTCATTCATTCGTCGCAGGTCGAAGGCGGCCCTGGGCGAACGGATTGCGTCCGAAGCAGTCTAGCAAATGCACGCCCGCCCCGATCTCACCTTGTCTACCCATCCATCCATGCCTATCCGACCTTCATGCCGACCCTCGAGCACAACGGCGTGATCGCCATGTTTCGCGAAAATCCGCCGCTCGCCCCTCCCCGTTTGCGCAAGCGCTCATCGACAGAGGCCGCCGTGAGGGGCAGCTTGAGGGCAAGCGCGAGGGTGAAGTCAAGGGCGAGCTGCAAGGCAAGCAAAGCGCGCTGCTCCGTCTCTTGGCCCGCGCTGGCATCCCGCTCTCCGAGGCCGAAACCGCGAGAATTCGCTCGTGTACAGAGGTGGCGACGCTCGACGCGTGGCTCGATCGGGTGCTGGG
>CAYLJT010000260.1:0-10177 GCA_964383995.1 uncultured Polyangiaceae bacterium | reverse complement strand
GCGCAGCCGCCCGTGCGAAGCACCCATCGTTTCGATGGAAGCGCGGTACTAGTACCGCATCCCGCTACTTCGTAGCGGCGCTTCGCGCAGGCCGCGTTGCGGCCTGGATGCGGTCCTATCGGTTCGGTTGGGGCTGCGCCCCAAACCCCGGCCGCACTTCGTGCGGCGCTAGCCCTTCGTCCCGCAACGAACTTGCGGGACGAAGTACTAGTCAGCGGAGCGCCACGAACGCCGCCATCGCGGCGAACATGAGCGCGGTCACCAGCAACAACGCGGCGATCGGCAGGGGCTTTTGCGCCGCGCCCTCGGCCCCCGCGGCGGCGAGCTCGGCCGAGAGGCGCGCGAGGCTGGCCGTGGCTCGACGGGCCGCGCGAGCGAGCAACGTGAGCTCGATCAGGGCCGCGCCTGCGATGACCCACAACGATGACAGCCGCGCAGAACGCGCACGCGCGGCCTCGCGTGTCTCGGACATTTTCACGCCGTCGAGCAGCATTTCGAGGCGCGGCGCCTCCACCAAGCCTTCAGCGGGGATCAGCGGCCACGCCGCCGTGCCCGAGCCAAGCTCCGCGGGATCGCCTGCGACGACCACCCCCAAGGGCACGGCGCTGAGGGGCAACGCCGTGCGCTCCAAGCGGCCCTCGTAGAAGCCATCGGCGGTCGGCGCGAGGGGCACGATGTGCCCGCCGATGCGGCCCGCAGGCGTGACCCACGAGAGGTACGCCGCGCTGCGTGGAACGGCCGAGCGGATCACAAGGGGCCCAGCGTCGATCAAGTCGACGCGCATCGCTCCGGGCACGAGCGGCAAAGGCGCTTCGAGGCGCACCACCTCGCCGGCCTCGGTCTCCGTGACCGCGGTCAACGAAGCCTCGGAGAAGGTCGGTGTCACGCCGAACGTCGCGCGGCCTTCGGCGATCAGCACACGAGCGGTGCTGAGCTCGGCGCCGACCGCGCTGAGCTCGATCGGCCGCGTTGCCCAGGGCGCCTCGATGATCGCCTGGTCCAAAAACGGCGCGGCGAGGATGCCCGCACGCACGCGAATGCGCAGCTCTTTGGGCCCCGATGCCACACCGCGCAGGGGCGGCGCGGGGGAAAACCGCGGACGCTCGGCGGTAAACGCGAGGGGCCCCTCCGCCACGACCTCGCCGTCCACCGTGACCGTGAGGATGTCCCCATCGCCGAAGCCGCTCGCTCGCTGAAAGACCGCCTCTGCGAGGCCGTTTTCGTTCGCTTGGCCTTGCCACGAAGCGGCCGAGCCCCGGCCCGTTATCGAGGCGTGGAGGGCCCACTTTGGGGCCCCTTCTTCGGCGTTTTGAAAGCGCGAAATGCAGGCCAAACGTAGGGCTATCGTGCTCTCCCCGGGGATCAGCGCACCCCTTGCTCGGGCGCCTCGCGCGCTCCCTTCGCGCCCCGGACCTGTGACGGTGAACGCGACCGCGGCGAGGGTCGCCAGTGGAACCACGTAGAGAACCACCCGTTCGAGCACCCAAAGAGCTTATCCGCCCCTTTGCTCGGCGGGCCGCTTCCGATACGAAAGACCTCCCATGGCGACGAGCGAAAGTGACAAGGGCGCGCGCCCCAAGCGCAAAGCAAAGGGCCCTGCGAAGGTCTCCGCAAAACCCGAGGCGGTCCGCGAGAGCAATCACCTCAAGCGCATCAAGGACCCTCGCGCGGAGCGCAAATACGTGCCCAAAGCCACGGGCCTGCGCGTGATGGCGATGATCGTCGCGTCGATCGGGACGGTCGCGCTCGGCGCGGGGTTCTTCGGTCAAGTGCTGCGCGAAGAGCCCCACCCCTACGCCGTTGTGATGCTCACGGCAGGGGCCGTGGCGATCGTGTTGGGCCTCGTTTTGGGCCTTGGATCGCCGCCTATCGTGCGCGTTGGCGATGGCGGCGTGGCGCTCGAAAAAGACGGCGGCGAGTCGCAGCGCATCGGTTGGAACGAGCTGCGCAGCGTGGAGCTCGACGCCCAGCAGCTGCTTTTGCGCTCGGCCGCGGCGTCCATCCACATCCCGCTCGCCACGCAAAGCCAGGCCGCCGCGCGGGTGCTCGCCGAAGCGAAGAAGCGCGTGCCTGCGCGCGTGGAGCGGATCGAAGGCGAGATCGAGGCGCTCGACCCCGCGCAGGGCGAGGCGCTCGTGCTAGAGCCCCCGCAGGTGGCGGGGCTCGTGTGCAAGGCGACGGGCAAGGCGATTTCGTTCGAAGAAGACGTGCGCCTGTGCGGTCGTTGCGGCGAGACCTACCACAAAGATCACGTGCCCAAGAGCTGCAGCACGTGCGACGCGAAGCTCAAAGACTGAGCGAAAGTCCGGCCCAAAAGCCGTCTTTTGCGGGAGCTACCTGGGCCACGACGGGGGGCTTCCCGTCGTCCGCGGTGAGCCACAAGATGAGCCCCGCCGCGATCACGCCGCCACCAACGCAGAAGGCTGCCGTGGACGCCGTGCCCGCGGTCTCGGCCTCCTCGCGCAGACGAATGCCTTCGTCGTCGCACACATCGTCGGCGTTGCAATGGCCGTTGCGCGCGTCGTCGAGCTTGCCGAGCGCCGACAGGCCGTACACCGATCCGACCCCGACGCCGACGAGGCCCACCGCGCCCGCCACGATCGCGACCGTGCGTTGGGTGCCGAGCGTGGGCTCTTCCAGGGGTTTTGTAGGCTCTTTTGGCTCATCCCCGGCTTCGGGCGCCAGCGTCGGGATGCGAATCACGCGCGTGGGCTCGCCCTCCACGAGCATCATCGAGACGAAGAACCCCTGGTGATGCGGGGCACGCGCTTCGACGCGCACGGGCCCAGGATCCACGGCAATCGTTTGACCCCAAACAGATTCTTCGAGGGGCACGCCGTCGCGCGTCACGACCAGCCCCGGCGTGTGATCGGGGGCCACCTCGATCGTCACGAACGCGACCTTCGAGGCCAACGCGATGGCCCCTTCCGAGGCTTCGGCGGCCTTCGGATGGCCCGTCGCACGAGCCACGCGCGCCACATCTTGGTAGGTGCGAAACGCGCTCGCGACCTTGCCCGTCGCCACGTAACACTCAGCCAAACGCAGGCGCAGGCTCACCGCCGAGGGGTCGATGCGCTCGCCCCGCTCGAAGGCCGCGCAGGCCTCCGCGGCGCGCCCCTCGGCCATCAGCGCCTTGCCTTCTTCGTAGGCCGCTTGCACCCGCACTTTGTCGGCCTCGCTCACGTCGGCGAAGGAAGGCGCCGCGAGCGTGCCCGCGATCAGCGCGGCAAACGCGGCAGAAACAAGCCGCCTGGGCGCCCTGGGCAGACGCACTGGCCAACACAAACGTGTCACGTCCGTGGTTCTACCACGGTGAATCGACGCTCGATGCGGCGGGGGCGAGGACGGGCTGGGTGGGCTTTGCGGCGGGGGGCGAGGACGCTACGGGGCGAGCGCTCGCGGGCGGGCTGATCGAGGCTTCGGGCGCGGGCGTGACGTCGGCGGGAGGAGGCTCCGAAGGCCGTTGCGTGGGCACCGCGGTGGGCGCGACGGGCACCACGATGGCGCTGGTTTCGGCGGCCTTTCCTGGGGATTCGGGCGGTCGCTCGGAGAGCCCCCAGGCGATGCCGAGGACCAGGAGGCCGACCACGATCCCGAGGGCCACCGAGCCGAGGGCGACCGTCACAAGCCCGATCGGCTTCCTTGGTTGCGGCAGCGGCGTGGCTTGCCAGGCGTTCGTCGTGCTTTCGGGGACCGCCGTCTCCGCCTCCGCCGCGCGCACCATGAGCCGCGTAGGACCTTCGGATGCAGGAGCCTCCGCGTCGTCGCGCGCGGGCTCGTTCTGCGGCTTCGGTGAGCTGGTCGGAGCGCCCGCCGCGACCTTGGCGCCGCGCGCCGATTTGGCCGGAGGAAGGGACAGCGGCGCGAGCGCACGGGCCAGCTCGGTGACCGAAGAAAAGCGCGCGCTGCGCGATTTTTCGAGGCACTTGAGGACCACCTCCTCGAACGCCGTCGATACGTTCGGGGCCACCTCACGCAGCGCACGCGGCGCGTGCAGGACCACCGCGAGCACGACCTCTTCGCTCGTCTCCGCGGCGAAGGGCGTATGCCCCGAGACGAGGTAATAAAGGCAAACGCCGAGGGCCCAGATGTCCGCGCGAGCGTCCACGTCGCGCGGGTTTCGCATCTGCTCGGGGGCCATGTAGAGCCGCGAACCGAGCACGGCGCCGGTGGAGGTCATCTCGGTCTCGATGTGCGCCGAGCGCACCTTGGCCACGCCGAAATCGAGCACCTTGATCAGCGGATTGCCGTCGGCGCTCTTCGATAAAAGCAGGTTCGACGGCTTGATGTCGCGGTGCACGATCTGAAGCGCGTGGGCCTCGGCCAGGGCGACACACGCCTGCCCCACGTAGGCCGCCGCCTCGTGCTCGAGCACGGGCCCCTTCTCTTTCACGAGGGCCCTTAGGTCCTTGCCCGGGCAATACTCCATCACGATGTAGTGAGCGCCCTGCTCCGTCGTCCCCATGTCGAGCACACGGGGCACATGGGCCGTCGACAGCCGCGCCGTGGCCTTCGCTTCGCGGCGAAAGCGCTCCACGAAATGGCCGTCGTCCTGCAGCGTTGGGAGCAGAAACTTGATAGCTAAAGCTTCCCCGCCCTCGATGCGACGGGCCAGCACCACGGCCCCCATGCCGCCCTTCCCGAGCATGCGCTCCGTGCGATATTTGCCGGCTACCACCGTGCCCGGCTGGATGTTGAGGGGGGCGACACGCGCCATCGTTGACGCAACGATACCCGAGCATTCGCCTCCGAGCGAAGGACCGGAGTAGAACAACGCATGGGCCATTTGGAGGATAGGCGTCCGAGACGAGGACGCCCGAGCTTCCGCAGCGTGACGGACTACGTCGCGCAGGCCCTCCGCACGGGCTTTCACGGCGCCGTGCATGTCGTCGAAAACCTGCGAAAGCATGACGCGTTCGTGGCCTCGAGCGCCATCGCGTTCGACGCGTTCTTGAGCCTCATCCCGATCCTCGCGCTCATTGGCTACGTCCTGCATCGCACGCACGAGCGCGGTGGCTTGCTGGTCGAGCCCTTGCTGCGCACCGCACCGAAGCCCATCGCCGAGCTGGCAGGCGCCGAGTTTCTTCGTGTCTCGGACGATAGCGCGGCGACGCTCGCGCCCCTCAGCGCCCTCGGTTTCTTGTGGCTCGCTTCGGCGGGTGTATCCACGGCGATGAGCGTGTTCGAGCGCATGTTCGCGGCCCCTCCACGCTCGTGGCTGCGCCGCCGAGCCGCAGCGCTGCTCGCCGTTTTGTTCACGATGTCGATCGTCGCCATCGCCGGCACGGTGCTCGTGGGCATCGTCGAGATCCTGGGCTCGACGGCCCTGGCGGTGTTCGGCGTGCTCTTCCCGCCGCTCTTCGTGATCGCTTCTTTGGCTGCGTTTTACCGCCTCGCGGTGCGTCGACCGAGCAACGTGCGCCGCCGCTCTTTGCCCGGAGCGATGCTCACCGTGTTCCTGTGGACCCTGCTCTCGGCCGGGTTTTCAAGCTACGTCGCGAGCTTCGGGCGCTTCTCCACGTTCTACGGCAGCCTCGCCGCGGTCGCGATCTCGATGCTCTGGTTGTGGCTCTTGGCGGTGGCGTTGCTCGCCGGTGGCGAGCTCAACGCGATCCTCGAAGGCGTGCGCGAAAAGCGCTTCTGAGGGGCTTGCGCGGGCGCTTCGCCCTAGCCCACGAGGCCGACGAGGCTCTCGTAGCCCCACAAGAGACCGACCATCACCGACGCGACGGCGGTCACCGCGCGCACCCAGGCCGTCGTCTTCGGGTGCTTCGTGATGCTCGAAACGGAGCCCCCAACGAGCCCCGTGACCATCGCCATGGTGAGCGCGGAGCCGAGCCCGAACAGCCCCATGAACACGAGGGCCGCGCTCGCGGTCGGCATCTCCGCCATCACCAGCACCGTGAGCGCGCCGCTCCCAGCGAGCCCGTGCACAAGGCCCACCACGAGGGGCCGACGGCCGCGGTGCCACATCGGGCGGTGCGTGTGCTCGGCTGTCACAGAAACGCCACGAAACGCCTTCTGTAGGCCCGCAGCGCCCAGACTGACCAGCATCAGCGCCACGATCAGCTCCAGCGCACCCTCGAGCCACGCTGGCATCGGCGTGCGCAGCGCGAACAGCAGCCCACCCACTACGAGCAGCGACAGCGTGTGCCCAAGGCCCCAAAATGCGCCGAGAATGCTGGGGTTCTTCTTGCGTCCGCCTTCGCTCACCAGAGTGGCCACAGCGGCCAGGTGATCGGGCTCGAGCGCGTGCCGCATGCCGACCAGGGTGCCGAAGAGCCACGCGGCGACCACCGGCTGCGCGGGGGCCGCGGGGGAACCAGCGAGCATTGCATTTAGTTGGCCTTCAAACAGAAGGAACGCGCTCGCGACGCTCGCCGACATGACCTCAGCGTAGCACACGTCGCCGCGCGCCGTGTCACGGGTAGTGACGCTCAGGTCATTTGATGATCGTCTCGCAGCCGACGACGATTTCCACCTTGGCCGAAGCGGCCGTGCCGATGTCGTCGCAGGTTTTGCCGAGGATTTGAACCTGGGACGAGGCGTTGTAATCCCAACAACCATCGACGGCGCAATCATCGTTGGGGTCGGAGCGCTTGGGCAACGAGGTGGTGGCCCCGTCGAGGGTGACGTCGACGTTGACGAGGGTCGGATCGATGGTCTCGCCGGGAGGCGGCGCCGGGAGGTCGTAGACGCAACCGAGGGCCTTGCCTCGGAGGGAGGTGATGGCGTTCGACAGCGCGGTGGCGTCGAAGGCGCCCCCCGCGGACAAATCGATGTGGCAAGGCGCCGCCGGATCGGCCCCTCCTTGCGTATACGCGAGCGCGCTGTCGCAGGCGGGGTCGATCGTCTCGGGAGAGCCGCTCACGGCGTACGTCGAGAGTGCCAGTTTCATGTGGTAAGGTGGAGTGTCGTAGCCGCCAATCTTCTGACCCGTGCTGTTGGAGCCGGGCACGCCGATGACGAACGTGTTGACGGGCGTCGCCGCGTCGTCGTGGCGAGCCTTGATGAGGGCATTGACGGTGTCCGGGATCTCCCAATCAGGACAGTTGTTGAGATCTTGATAGGCAGGTCGGGCGGGGTTGGCCATCGACGTGCAGGAAAAGCCGCCATCGGTGATGAGGATGAGCAGTCTCCTCGTCACGCCAGGAAAGAGCTCGAGGGCGTTGTAGCCCGCGCTGAGCGCCTCGTAGATGGGAGAGCCGTCGTCTTGGTTGCTGAGCGGTGGGACGTTGACGAGGTGTTGATAGATGTCGTGTCGCACGCCCGTGGCCGCGTTGGATTTGTCGGTGCCCGCGGGCGCGATGGCGATCTGCGGGAGGCCGGAGACACCGCACGAGACGCCGGGCGCCAAGAGCTGCTTGCAAAGGTTGTAGTTGTTGCCGAGCCCGACAGCCTGGCAGATGCACTGGGGTGGATCGAGGAAGCTCGCCGGAAACCGCACGAGGCCGAGGGACATCGTGTCAAAGACGTCTTTGTCGATCGCGCTCACGATAGCCAGTTGGGCGGTCGACCACTTTTGATTTTGGTTCATGCTGGCACTGGCATCCAGCACGACCAACATGGCTGCAGGGGCTTGCTCGGCCTCGGCCGTGAACTGGGCGCACGCCTCGGCGTCCGTGCCCGAGCCACCATCGAAGTCGTCGCCGCCGATGCCGCTCGACGTGCTCGAGGCCGTGGTGGCGGTCTCACCCCCCATGCCGGACGTCGTCGAGCTCGACTCGCCCCCTGCGCCGCTCGTGGCGCCCGCGCTCGTGGCCGGATTTTCGTCGCCGGCCGCGCAGCTTGCGGCGATCACCGCCGGCGCAAGCAAGAAAAAGAGCCCCGTCGCGAAGCGGAGGCCCAAGGGCGACGATTTCATTGGCCACCTCCGGGGAGACAAATCGCCGTGGGGCCCCCCGCGCCGAGGCACGAAAAACCGGGCAAACAATCGGCGTTCGAGCCACACGGCAGGGCGCAGCGACCCACCTGCATGTTGCAACGATGCGTGCCGCAAATGCCGCCGTCGGCCTGGCACGGCGCAGCAAAGGGGCTCGGCGGCGGCGTGGCGGGGCCGGGGGCCGCAGGAGCCGCGGGGGCCGCGGCGGGTTGGGCATAGGGTTGGGCGCCGTAGGGCTGCGCGTACCCGGGTTGGGGGTTGCCGTAACCGTAGGGTTGCGCGGGGGGCTGACCGTAGGGTTGCTGACCGTAGGCGTTGGGCGCGGGCGGCATCGAAGCGGGGTCCTCCGCTTCGCGTCCGCGCGTGCATGCGGAGGCCAAAACAACGACGGATGCGGCGAGCAACGCGGCACGGGGCAAAGCGACGAGACGCTTCATGTCAGCTCCCAAGGGCAAAGAGGCGAGGGCAGAATAGCCCAGGATCTCGCTCTTGGATGCAACACCGTTTCGCGAATCGGCCGTCCACGGTGGCGGGGCGCGGCCGTGACGCGAAGCGCAAAAGCAGCGACGAGCGCTACCAGGCCCGTGATTTCGCTTGGGGGCGCGGCAGGGAGAGCAGGTTTGCGGCGTCCGGCGACGCGCTCTCCTCGGCGGAGCGGTCGCTGCGACCGTGCTACGGCCAGAGCGCGCCCGAGATGGGGTCGATGCAGTGGCCGTTCTTTTCACAGGTATACGGGGCCGGACAGGTCATGTCGCGGGGGCACACCCTACGGCAGTCGGCGGAGCACGACCGAAAGCTCTCTCCGGGGTCGCACTTGCCATTTCCACATTGGCAGTCTCGGGGGCAGCTCGAGGCCTCACCGTCGTCGCAAACGTGGTCGCCACAGGTCACGACGTCTTGGGCGCAGTCGGTTGGGCAGTTCCCTTTGTTTTCCAGGCCATTGCAACTGCCATCGCCACAGACGATCTGGGGCGCCCCAGCGGAGGCAGAGGGCGCGGGCGGAGCGCCCTCCGTGGCAAGCTTTCCGGCTGGCTTGCTGGCCGACGCCGCTGCGCCAACCGTCGGTTCTCCAGGCGAACCTTCCCTGCTCCCGTCCGCCGCGGGGACTGCCGCCGGGGTTAGCGCGGAGTCCCCACAGGAGGCCTTCTGAGCCAGGTTGATGCGCGTCTTTTCGTCCAGATCGCCAATGTCCCTCCAGACGAGGAAGGAGGCTCCCAAGAGCACAAAAGCCAACACCATGCCCAGGCCCAGGACGGCAAGGTCGGTTGTCGAGGGTCCTTCGGGAACAGACACCACGACGGGATCCGTAGGTCGGTCGGTGGCGCTCAAGGGCTCACCTCCATCGCGTTGGCCGCCCCGCCCCGGGCGGGTGAGGACGACTTCGCGCCCGTCTTCCCTTCGACGCAACAGGGGCCACACACGATAAGGGCCTGCTCGGCCTCGGCCTTCTTGCCTTGACGCACGAGCACGAGGCCCGTCAAGAGCAGTGCGCCAGCCACGGCGAAGCCCACGACGCAGCGTCGCAGGATCGTGACAGAGCGGTTCTTCTGGACCGCCGATAGATCGGCGGCGACCGGCGGTGTGGTATCCATGGTTCTCTCGGGGAGCGACGGCCTCGGGAAGGCCTTTTGAGCCCAGACGCCCGCTGTCGTCGCCGTTCGTGCGTGGGGGCCAAAGGCGCCCGCGCCAACCCATTCATGGGGCCTTGCTGCCCACGGCACAAGGCGCCTTTGGTGGCAGACGAACGCGCTCGCACGGCGACCCGATACGCCATGAGTGGTACCGCCCGAGCTCGCCGGCGCACGAGGTCCGGAGCCCCCGCGCCCCGACCCAGGTTGACGACCTCAGTGGCCCCCGCGGCCCGACCCAGGTTGAAAATTTCGCCGAAAGCCCGGGCCGAAAGCCCCGCTTCCCTCGAAGTCGCGCGGCCGGGCGCTGCGGGTTATCCCCTCACCGCGCGGGCGGCGTTGTGCTACGCGCGCTCCGCGAGGTACCCGATGGTTGACCTTCCGAAGACGCCCCTCGTGGGTGTCATCATGGGCAGCAAGAGCGACTACGAAGCGCTCTCTCCAGCGATATCGCTGCTCGAAGAGCTGGATATTGCTCACGAAGTGCGGGTCGTCTCCGCCCACCGCACGCCTGACTGGATGTTCGAGTACGCATCGAGCGCCGAGGAAAGGGGGCTCCTCGTGATCATCGCGGCAGCCGGCGGCGCGGCCCATTTGCCCGGTATGGTAGCCGCCAAGACCCTGCTGCCCGTGCTGGGCGTGCCCATGCCCGCCACGGTGTTGAACG
>CAYLJT010000259.1:0-10204 GCA_964383995.1 uncultured Polyangiaceae bacterium | reverse complement strand
CGTGCACCAGGCTGTGCGCGAGGGCCTCTCGCTGCGCGCCATCGCCTGCGCCTCGACCGGTGATACCTCGGCGGCCCTCGCGGCCTACGGCGCCGCGGCGGGGTTGCCCGTCGTGGTGCTCTTGCCGAAGGGCAAGGTGTCAACCGCGCAGCTCGTGCAGCCCATCGCGTCGGGCGCGCGGGTGCTCGCCCTCGACACCGACTTCGATGGCTGCATGACCATCGTGCAGCGCCTCGCACAAGAGGGCCTCGTCTACCTCGCCAACTCGATGAACGCCCTGCGCATCGAGGGTCAAAAGACGGTCGGCATCGAGATCACGCAACAGCTCGGTTGGTCCGTGCCCGATTGGATCGTGATCCCGAGCGGCAACCTCGGCAACGCCTACGCCATCTACGCGGGCTTTCGCTTGCTGAAGGAGCTCGGCCTGACGACGCGCCTCCCGCGCCTCGCCGTGGCCCAGGCGGAGGCCGCAAATCCCCTTTATTTGGCCTGGAAACAGGGCCTTCGTCAGGTCCCTTCCGTGGTCGCCCAGGAGACGGCGGCGAGCGCCATCCGCATCGGCAATCCGGTGAGCGCACAGCGCGCGTTGCGCGCCCTCGAAGCGATGGACGGCATCGTGGAGCAGGCCAGCGAAGACGAGCTGTCCGACGCTGCGGCCCGCGCCGACAAGACGGGGCTCTACACCTGCCCGCACACGGGCGTGGCCCTCGCCGTGCTCGAAAAGCTCGTGAAACGCGGCGTGATCGCGAAGAACGAACGCACCGTCGTGATCTCGACGGCGAGCGGTCTGAAGTTCACCGAGTTCAAGGTGCGCTACCACGAGCGCACGCTGCCCGGTGTCGAGGCGCGCGAGGCCAACGGGCCCCTGGAGCTGCCCGCCGACTACGACGCGGTGGCCCGCGTGATCGACGCGCTGCCCATGGACGTCACGCGCTGACGCGCAAGAGCGCGAGCACGAGGGCCACGACGAGCGCGGCCGCCGCGAACATCGGCACGAGCCTTCGGATCTTCGGCGTGAGCACGACGACCACCGGCAACGCGGTCGTCACCAGCAACGCGATGGGCAACGTGGTGGCCGGGCTCGCGCCCGCGCCGACCATCACGAGCAACACGCGCACGATGGGCAGCCACAGCAACCCCGCGACCACGAAGCCCGCCATGGGGAGCGCAAGCTCCTCCCCCTTGGACGACGCGTCACCGCGCCAGGCGAGCCAGGTCAACGCGCCGCCCATGACCAACGACGGCCACGCGAAGAGGTAGCTCGCGCCCACCTCCTTCCACGCCAAAAGCGCGGTGAGGAAGGCCCAAAGGAACACCACGCCGCCGAACAGGCCCCAGGGCAAACGCTCCGCCGACGCGTCCAATTTCTTTGAGCTCAAACGAATTCCAAGCCCCGCGCTGGCCAAGACGGCCGCGGCCACGAGCGCCGACCACGGCGGGATCGGGCCCGAGCCCCAGGGTGAAAGCCCACCGAGCACCGCGCCGATCAGCGCGGCGACGGCGATGCCGAGCACGGCCGCGGCGAGCACCCCGGTGAGCGCGATACGAAGCCCGTGGCCCACGTCGATCAGCGCCACCTTGCCCTTGCGAATGGCGAGGCTGATGCCGAGGGCCGAGAACAGCAGCGCGAGCCCCGCGACCATGCGCGCGAAGCTGGACCCGTAGACCACGAGGGTGCGCGAGAAGAGATCGAAGTAAACGGCCTCCGTGCCGGCGGGCGTGGCGAGATCGCCGGCGAGCAGCGCGCGCGTCACCGCGAGACCCTGATCGCCCATGTGCTGCAGGCTCCGCGGGTCCATGCGCTCGGCCGTGTCGTTGGCCGTGTGGTAGTCCCAAACACGATCCGCAAAGGCGAAGTTGAGCCCTTGTTTTCCAGCCTTTTTGAAGATGGTGAGGTCCGTGTCGTTGGGCAGCTTCTTGTACAGCGCGTAGATCACCGAGCTCGCGGCGGGCTCCTCGGCGGCTCCCGCGAAGGCGTCGATGAGCCAACGGCCGCCCGCGCTCGTCTCGAACATTGCGGTCTGCCCCGCGCTCCCGCGGGCCTCGAAGTTGAGCACCACGCTCACGTCCTCTGCGAGGGGGTGCGCGTCCACGAACGCGCGCGCGCCGAGCAGCCCGCGCTCCTCCCCGTCGTCGATCAAAATCACCACGGAATACCGCGGTTTCGGCCCCTCGCGCAGGGCCCTCACGATCTCCAGGATGGTCGCCACGCCAGCGCCGTCGTCGGAGGCGCCAGGCCCCTTCGGCACCGAGTCGTAGTGGGCCGCGAGCATCAGCGCCGGCCGCGGCGCTTCGCCCTCGATCACGGCGACGATGTTCTCCACGTCCCCGCACGAGCCGCGCTCGGTGCACGCGTTGGCCCGTTGGAGCGTGGGTTCGAGGCCGAGCGACCGCAGCCGCCCTTCGACGAAGGCACGAGCTCGCGCGTGATCTTCACTGCCGATGGGGTGGGGAAGGCCGCTCGCGGTCAAGCCACGCACATCCTCCAGCGCACGCGCGGCGCTGAAGACGTCGGGCGCGGCGCTCGCCGCGACCACCGCGGGGGGGGTGCCGTTGAGGTGCAGCACGAGGCCTACCGCCGCGGTGAAGAGCAGCAGCGCCGCAAGCGACCAAGCGCCCGGGCGGGATCGTCCGTCGGCCATGCGCGCAGGCTAGCGCGAGGGGGACGCGGGCGGCTTCGGAAGACGGTCTCGTCGAGCCGGGACCAGGCCTCCGCCCTCCGCGCTAGCTCGGCAGGGCCCGTTGAACCGCCGCGCCGAGGAGCGCCTCGAGCTCCCGACGGGGCATGTTCTCGTTCTCGATGCGCACGATGATCGAGCCGAGGGCCCCAGCGATCTCTGAAAATCCCTCGGGATCGAAGGCAAAAACGGCGTCCTCGATGATGATGAGCGGGGGCCAAAGGCGCATGGCGACGCTCCGGTAGTTCGCCACCCCGCAAGGCTCCAGGCCGATGGTGCTGTCGCCCAAGATGTCTTTGCAAGTGCCCACGACCTCGGGGGAGCAACCCACGATGATGGCCTTCGGTGTGAGCCGCGGACGAATGGACGTCGGCCCATCGGGATCCACGAAATCAGGCTCTTTGTCCGTGCTCATAACCTTTGAGGTTACGCGATGCGAGCAGGGTGCGGAAGCAAAGGATGCGCGCTTTCTTATCGCCGGTATGGACAGCCTTTGATCCAGTGTAATCAGCGCATTTCACCCGGGGGATCTTTTTGCGAAGACGCCAAGAAGGTGTGGAATCGCCGCTAAAAGCATGGGCTAATTGGGGCAGAGGTGTTTATGTCACGTCGCCCCTATTATCTTGTACTGGGTATATCGACCGCGCTCGCGCTGGCTGGCGCATGCTCCGCCTCCGAAGATGGCGGTTCGTTCGACGACAACAGCACTGGGGATCCCAGTGGCTCAGGTGGCAGTTCCGCAACGACCACGACGAGCGACGGCGTGGGCGGCAACTTCACCACCACGACGACGGGCACGGGCGGTCAGGGGACGACCTGCTCCACGCCCGCGGGCGTGGACGACGACGGCGACGGCTTTAGCGAGGACGACGGCGACTGCAACGATTGCGATCCCAACGTGAGCCCTGGATCCATCGAAGTCGCGACGGCCGACGACGGCGGTGGCGGCGCGCCCGAGCCCGCCGACGAAGACTGCGACGGGACGGTCGACAACGTGCCGATGCCCTGTGACTCCGCACTGACCTTGACGGACTCCGACCCTTACCACGGCGCGGAGGCCATCGAGCTGTGCCAAAAGACCAGCGCTGGTGAGAAGCAGTGGGGCGTATTGGACGCCAAGTACGTGCGCGCCAATGGCGTCGGCAGCGCGACGCTGTCGCAAGTAGGCATCTTCGACAAGTTTGGCAACAACGTGAACCCCCAAGGCGGCTCACGCATGTTGGCAGTCTCCTCGGGCTTCGCGCGGCGACCGGGCGACGCGGGCGCCTGCAACGACTACTCCTGCTCCGGCGCGGGGCCAGGCACACCGCCCCCGAATTTCCCGCAGGACGTGCCGAATTGCGCGGGCGACACGAGCATCAACGACGACGTGGCCTTGGAGCTCAAGATCCGCTCGCCGAAGAACGCGACAGGCTACAAATTCGCCTTCAAGTTCCACTCGTTCGAGTTCCCCGAGTACGTCTGTACGCTCTTCAACGATCAATTCATCGCGCTCGTGACCCCCAATCCGGCGGGCTCGATCAATGGCAATGTGTCGTTCGACTCGAAGGGCAACCCCGTCAGCGTGAACGTCGCCTACTTCGATGTTTGCGACCCGAGCGGCATTGGCAACTTCGCGGCCTACTGCTTCAGCGGTTGTCCCGCGCCCCCCAACCCCTATTGCCCCCTCGGCGCCGGCGAGCTGTCGAACACCGGGTTCGAGACCAGCTGGGGAGAGGACGCGGGCGGCACGTCGTGGCTGCAAACGCAGGCCCCGATCACGGGTGGCGACGAGGTGACCATCCGCTTCGCCATTTGGGACACCGGCGACACCGCCTGGGATTCCACCGCTTTGGTCGATAACTTCGAGTGGATCGCGACAGGCGGCACCGTGGCCATTGGCACGGTGCCTGTGGAAGATCCGAAGTAGCGCTCGGTCGGGGCGCCGCAGGGCGCCCCCCAACTACCCCACAACGCGTGATTAGCGCTTCGCGCTCGCCAACATGGCTTTCGCCAGCTTGCGCTTTTGGAGCTGGCCTTTGCGCAACACCCAGATTCGCACGCCGCGGCCTGCCGCGATGTAAATGAGCCTCCAGACCGCGAGGCCCACGCCGATGCCGGCGGCCGCTCCCACGTAGTTCCAGGGGCTCTCCAGGACGACCGCTTCTCGCACCAACACGACGCCGGTGACCACCCCGATGATGATGCCCAAAAAGCGCACGATCATGCCGCGCCGGGCGCCGTAGTCGACGCGCTGCTGGCGCCAAACCTCTTCGGGCAGCTCTTTGGCCGCGTCGTCGGAGGTATGGACCAGCTTTCCACCGCAGAAATCGCAGCGAAAACCACCCGGCATGACCTCGTGACAGCTCGCGCAAATCTTGACCACGGGGTATGCATACCATCCATGCCCGGCGTGGCCCACCTGCTCGCGCGTATCCTGGACCCTTCGTGCGCGCTCGACGAGCGCATCGCGGCCGGCCACGCCCTCGCCGAGGCGGGGGATCCGCGGCTCACGAGCCCCTCGCTGGTGTTGATCCCGGGGGGGCCCTTTCTGCACCGTCGGCGGCGCGAGGCCCAGGGCAACGAGGCCGTCCCCCGGGAAGACGCGCGGGAGATTACGGTCTCCGCGTTTCAAATCGACAAATACCCCGTCACCGTCGCTGCCTTCGCGGCGTTCATCGCCGACGGTGGCTATCGCAAAAAGGGCCTCTGGTCCAAGCGGGGTTGGGCCTTTCGCAGCGAAAACGCCTTGGAATGCCCGCGTTTTTGGGGAGAGGCCGAGTGGCGCGACTACCTTGTTCCTAACCACCCCGTCGTGGGCGTGAGCGCCTTCGAGGCCGAAGCCTTCGCCGAATGGCGCGGCGGCCGCCTGCCGCGCGAGGCCGAGTGGGAGAAGGCCTGTGCGGGGGTGAGCGGCTGTCACCGCCCTTGGGGCGACGAGTGGCTGGAGGACGCCTGTGCCATGCGCAGCGTGGGGCCGCGCAAGACGATCCCGATTGGCATGTTCCCGCGCGGGGAGAGCGCCTTTGGTGTCTCGGACATGGTGGGCTGTGTCTGGCAGTGGTGCGCCGACGCGGCCGATCCCGAGGCCGAATGGGACGACGAAGACCCCTTCGTGGACCCCGAGCTCTACGCGGAGGGCAGCCCGCGCGTGACCCGCGGGGGGGCGTGGAACACCCTCGGCTGGAGCGTGTGCTGCACCGCGATGAACGGCTACCCGGAGAGCGCGCGCTTCTCGAACCTCGGGTTTCGATGTGTGGTGGACGCGGACTAGCGTATTCTCTATGCTTCGCGGCCATGGAAACCGCGACGAACGTCCAGACCGCCGGAGGCCCCCTCGATCTGCTCGCTCTGCTCGAAAACGGCGCTCCCGCCAGCCAAATTGCGAGCCACCTCGACGCCCTGTCCCACGCGGAACGCAAGGCCGAGGCCCTGGCCCTGAGCGGCAAACAGGTCCGGGCCCTCTACGACGCGGTGGCGGACGCCGCTGCCCTCACCCTCGAAGACATCGTGCCCGCCGATCACAAAGGCACCATCATCTACGAAGGTCGCAACTCACTGCCCATGTTCACCCGCTTTCAAAAGCGCTTCACGCGCGTCAAGGGCGGGACCATCGTCGGCTACAACCACCAGAGCATGGCGTTCGTCACCGGCCCCGGCTTCTTCGTGGTCAAAGAGCCGAGCGGCAAGGGCGAGCACCCCACGGAGCCCTACTTCGACTACACCGAGGCTCCCCCCGTCGTCCCGAGCGACTTTCCGCCCTACAAAGCCAATGAAAAGGGCTTGTCGCGGGCCGTGTACATGGGCCTCGTCGACTATATGCGCCGCGTCGCGAAAGGCATCCTGGTGGGTCGAGCGTTCAAGAAGGGCGCCCCCGAAGGGTCGTATTTCCTCCTGGTTCGAGAGCCCTGATGACCCCTCGCGCTCGCCTCTTTTCCGTCGTTTTTGCGGTCTTTTTGGGCCTCGCGGCCTCCCCCGCGGGGGACGCCCGCGCCGACGACGGCAAGGCGAAGGCGAGCCAAAAGGCGAAAGCGCCAAAGAAAGCGGCCAAAAAGAAGGAAGCCCCGCGCTCCATCGGCGCCCCGAACGACGGCCGCCTCACGGGCGCAAAGAAGCTCAAGCGCACCGATGACGTGCTCATCAAGAAGGGCTCGAGCACCTGGGGCCTGCCCGAGCTGAATGACCTCATTTTGAGGGCCACGCGCACCGTCCGCAAAAAGCACGGGGGGCGCGCCGCGCTGATCGGCGATATGTCGGCCAAGGCGGGCGGCCCCCTCGTGGGGCACAACTCCCATCAAACCGGGCGCGACGTGGACATTGGCTTCTACGTTCTGAGCTCCAAGGGGAAGCCCTTCCGCTCCACGCGGTTTTTGCCCTTCAGCGGCGACGGCAAGGGCAAAGACGTGTCGTGGGCGCGCTTCGACGACGTGCGCAACTGGGCCCTCGTCAAAGCCTTGATCACCGACAAGAAGGTGGCTGTTCGGCACATCTTCATCACCTTCGAGCTCAGGGCCCGCCTGATCGCCTACGCGCGCCAGCAAAAAGAGCCCGAAGACCTCATCTTGCGCGCGTCGAGCGTCATGCTGAGCCCCAAAGACGCCGACGTCCACGACGACCACTTCCACGTGCGCATCAGTTGCCCCGAGAGCATGCGCGATGTGTGCATCGAAGACGCACGTGTTCGACCGGCGCCCGCGAAGGCCGATGTGGACGGACACGCCAGCGCGCCCGCCGAGCCGAGCGAAGGCGCCAAGGCCCCCACGGACGCCGCGCCACCCGAAAAGCCCGAGCCGAAGAGCCCCGCACCAGCGGCTGCGCCCGCGCCAGCCAAAGAAGACGAAGCCTCTTAAGGCACGATCCAAATCTGATTGTCACCCAAGTGGCAAGACCACTGCATCAGCCCAATGCCGTCGTCGGCCTTGCCAGCGTCGATGTCGAGGCATTTACCGGACTGCTTGGAGAGGATGTTCACGCCGCCGGGCGCCCAGCTCGCGGACCATGCCTGGTTATCCCCACCATGGCAGTCCCATTGGATGATCTTGGCCCCGTTCTCGCCGCTCGAACCTAGCAAATCGAGGCATTTTCCCGAGCTTTTGACGACGATGTCGAAGCTACCGTCGCCCCGCGAGACGAACGAAAAGCGCTGATCCGCGCCGCCTTCGCAGCTCGTTTGCACGATGGACGCGCCCCGCTCCACACTGGCACCTTCGACGCCGATGCACTTGTCCGAAGCCTTGTTGACGATGAGCCCACGCAGGCCCAAGTCGCCGTAGACGAGCCGTACACCGTCGATGTCGCTGGCGGACAGGTTGCCGTCGCCTATCCAGTTGGGATTGCAGTAGTTCATGACACTCTGCTCGTCCCAGGGGCCGATGGCGACGTCGCCGTCACTGCCCTGTTCGGCGTCGCAGATCGAAGGCGTATCAGGGCGATTTTGCTCGTGCGAGAAGCCCAACGCGTGGCCGAACTCGTGGATGGCCGTGAGCCGAATGCAGCGTTCGCGGTCGGCCTTGCACACGTCGGCAGACCACTCGTTGAAGGTGAAATTGAGCACCATGCCGCCCCAGGCGCCGTCAAGCTGCTTGCCCAGGCCGGTCGTGTGCGGGCCGTCTTCTTTGACCGTGATGCGCACGCCGGGCGAGCCCCACTCGCACGCGCCCCAGCCGGTGAAATCGACCTTGGACACGCTCTCCCAAGTGCTCGCGATCGCGTCTTTGACCCAGCCGCGCTCGACCTCGTTGTCCATGCTCTCCCAACACACCGGGATGGTCGTCGAGGGCCAAACCGCGTTGGCAAGGGCGTAGACCGGATCCTGGTAGGTCCCGTCGGCGTCCAGGTCGGCGTCGTCGGGGACGCCGGCGACGCAGCCAAGGGGCAGAACGAAGAGGGCGGCGGCGAGCAGGCGTGTCATGCCGAGCCGCAATCCGAAAATCGTGCCGCGCCGGCGATCCGTCCTGCTAGAAAAAATTCAAGGCCTCCGGATCGGACAGGCCTCTTTCAAGGTTCTGACGAGCCTTCCTGCGAGGTAAGATGGATCGCTATCGATCCAGGGTCAGGAGCCGATCCAGGCGGACCTACGGCTCGTAGCCCAGGTTGGGGCGCAGCCAGGCCTCGGCCTCGGCGATGGAGATGTGACAGCGCGCCGCGTAGTCTTGCACCTGATCGCGCCCGACCTTGCCGACCATGAAATAGCGCGCCTCGGGGTGGGCGAGGTAGATGCCGCTGACGCTGGCCGCGGGGATCATGGCGCCTGTCTCGGACAACGCCATGCCGAGGCGGGGCGCGTCGAGCAGCGCAAAGAGCCTGTGCTTCAGGCTGTGATCGGGGCAGGCGGGGTAGCCGAAGGCGGGGCGGATGCCGCGGAAGCTCTCGGCGTGGAGCTGCTCCAGGGGCAACTGCTCGTCGGAGGCATACCAGCCTCTTCGCACACGCTCGTGGAGCATCTCCGCGAAGGCCTCGGCCAGGCGATCGGCCAGCGCCTTGGCCAGGATGGCCTGGTAGTCGTCGTGGTCGTCCTGAAACTCCTTGACCAGATTTTCCAGGCCAATCCCCGCGGTCAACGCGAAGGCGCCCACGTAATCGGCGAGGCCCGACTCTTTGGGCGCGACGAAGTCGGCGAGGCACGAATAGGCCTTCTCGGTAGCGACCTTCTGCTGACGAAGCATGGGAAAGCGGGTGAGCTCCTTGGCCCTTGACTCGTCGGCGAACAACACGATGTCGTCCCCCTCGCTCACGGCCGGGAAGATGCCATAGGAGGCGCGGGCGGAGACCGACTTTTCTCGGATGATGCGCGCGAGCAGCGCTTGGCCCGCGTCGAACAGGTCTTGAGCCGCCTTGCCATGGTCAGGGTGCTCGAGGATGGCAGGGTATTTTCCCTTCAGCTCCCATGCGGTGAAGAAGAACGTCCAGTCGATGTATTTGGCGATCTCGGCGAGGGGCACGTCGACGAGGGTCTTCAGCCCAAGCTCCTTGGGACGCGGTAGATCTTCGGCGCGGAAGGCCACACGCGTGGCCCGGTCGCGGGCGTCCGCGAGGGGGGTCAGGCCCTGCGTCTTGGGCTTGCCATGCAACACGCGCAGGCGCTCTTGCTCCAGGCGGTTTTTGCGATCGAGCTCGGCCGCCGATGCGGGGTCCAAGAGGCTCGACAGGGTGGTGACCGCGCGCGAGGCGTCGAGCACGTGGACGGTCGTTTCGTCTCGGACAGGCGCGATCTTGACGGCGGTGTGTTGGCGGCTGGTGGTCGCGCCGCCGATCAGCAAGGGCAGCTTGATGCCCCGGCGCTGCATCTCTTTGGCGACATGCACCATCTCGTCGAGCGAGGGCGTGATCAGCCCCGAGAGGCCGACCACGTCGGCGCCCTCTTTGATCGCCGCGTCGAGGATGCGATCGCAAGAGACCATGACGCCCAGATCGATGACATCGATGTTGTTGCAAGCCAAAACCACGCCGACGATGTTCTTGCCAATGTCGTGGACGTCACCCTTGACGGTGGCAAGAACGACCTTGCCCTTGGCGCGGGCCTTCTCCGACCCTTTTTCCATGAAGGG
>CAYLJT010000258.1:0-10241 GCA_964383995.1 uncultured Polyangiaceae bacterium | reverse complement strand
GACATGGTAGATCCCTTCAGCACATGCACGTGCAGGTGTCGCCGATGCAGATACCAACGCAGAACATGGCAAAACACTCGATGATACAGGCTGCCTGATCGCAGGGTGGCGCGCCGCACACACCGCCCTGGCAGGTGCCGCCGCCGGGGCAGTCCGCGTTGCTGCAACACTCGGCCGCACACACGCACGAATTGCCGCTCTTGGCATAGCCGCTATTGCACGTGAAATCGCATTTTCCGTCGGCCGAACAGGTGCTCGTGCCGTTGATGGGCGGCGACGCGCAGGGAGCGCAGGTGACCGAGGTAAAGCAGCCTGTTTGCGTGGTGTTGCCCGTGCAAACGCCGCCGCACAGGTGCTGATCGTCAGCACACTCGGGGCCGCCCGAGCTCGTGGAGGTGGTGGTTCCGCTCGTCGTCGATGACGCTGACGTCGATGACGTCGTGCTGCCCGAAGAGGCCGTCGTCGAGCTGGCCGTCTCACCCCCAGCACCGCCGGCTCCCCCCTCCCCTTCGTCGCCAAAAATGCTGTCCGAACCTTGGGCGCAGCCAAAGAAGAGCAGCGAAGTGATGACCGAGAGCGAAAAGGTAAAGCGAGCGTAGTGCACGGGGCCTCCGAAGTTTCGATGATCGCCCGGGTCGCGAAGGAATGGAAGCCGTCTGTCGCGAGCACGCCGGACAGGGCTCGTGGTAGAGCCGAGCCATGAAGCTCCTCGTTTCGACCGAGGTCGACCAATACATCCACGAGCACACCTCCCCGCGCCCGAGCCTTTACGACGAGCTGCGCGAGGTGACGTACGCCAAAATGAGCTCGCCGCAGATGCAGGTGGGCCGCGTCGAAGGGGCGTTTCTCAAAATGCTCGTGGGCCTCGTCGGCGCGCGGCGTATCGTCGAAGTCGGCACGTTTACCGGCTATTCGGCGCTGTGCATGGCCGAGGGCATGCCCGACGATGGCGAGCTCGTGACCTGCGATGTGGACCCCGAGGCGGTGGCGGTGGCGCAGAGCTTTTTTGCGAGGGCTCCGTGGGGAAAGAAGATTCGCCCCGTGCTCGGCGACGCCATCGACACCATCCGCGCGATGCCGAACGAGCCTCACCTCGATCTCGTGTTCTTGGACGCCGATAAACCGCGCTACCTCGCCTATTACGAAGAGCTCTTGCCGCGCCTGCGCGCGGGCGGCCTGGTTGTCGCAGACAACACCTTGTGGAGCGGCGAGGTGGTGGCGCCGCGCAGCGAATCGGGCCTCGCGCTCGACGCGTTCAACCAACGCGTGACCGAAGATCCGCGGGTCGAAAACGTGCTTTTGAGCGTGCGTGACGGCGTCATGTTGGCGCGAAAGATCTGAGGGGAGACGCCATGCTGCTCGTGGTCGATGTCGGCAACACCAACGTGAGCTTCGGCGTGTTCGAGGGCACCGCGCTCTCGCACCACATGCGCTGCGAGAGCGCGCGCTCGCGCACCGTCGACGAATATGCGGTCCTCGTGCACCACATGATGCGCCTGCGCGGCATCGATCCGAACCGCATCCAACACGCGATTTGCGCGAGCGTCGTACCCTCGCTGACCGACCCCATGGCCTCGATGGTGAAGCTCGCCTTCGGTGTGGAGACCATGATCGTGGGCCCCGGGATCCGCACGGGGATGCCGATTTTGTACGAAAATCCGAAGGAGGTCGGCGCCGATCGCATCGTCAACGCCGTCGCGGCTCTCGCCTGGCTCAACGAACAACACGCGCGCACGCCGCCGAAAAACCCCGAAGGGATCATCATCGTGGACTTCGGCACCGCGACCACCTTCGACTGCGTGACGACGAAGGGCGAGTACCTCGGCGGGGTCATTACGCCGGGCGTGCAAATCAGCGCCGAAGCCTTGTTTTCAAGGGCCGCGCGGCTCTCGCGCGTGGAGCTCGCGCTGCCTCCGCGGGTGGTCGGTCGCAACGCGGTGCACTCGATGCAATCGGGCGTCGTGTACGGCTACGCGGGCCTCGTGGACGGTCTGTGCAAACGCCTCATCGGCGAGCTCGGCTACCCCTGCCGCGTGATCGCGACGGGCGGGCTGGCGCGCCTGATCGGGCCGCTCACCGAGTCCATCGAAGAGGTTGACGAGAACCTCACCTTGACCGGCTTGCGCCTGTTGTTCGAACGCAACATCGCGCCGCATTCGGCTTGATTTTGCCGTGATCCGCGCGCATCGCTCCCTCGCGCGGACCGCCGCCATCGCCAGCGTCGCGCTGCTCTTCGGCCTGGGCCTGGCCGTGCTCTTCGGCACCGAGGACGTGAGCCTCGCCAAGGCCCTCGCCGGGCCCGGGCTCGACCGTGTGATCCTGTTCGATGTGCGCGCGCCACGCGTGGCCCTCGCGGCCCTCTCCGGCGGCGCATTGTCCCTCGTAGGTGCCGCTTACCAAGGTCTGCTCCGCAACCCCCTCGCGGAGCCGTTTGTGCTCGGCGTATCGGGGGGCTCGGCGCTCGGCGCGAGCATCGCCATCGTGCTCGGCATCGGCGCACTGAGCACCTGGGGCGCGGCCCTCGTGCCCCTCGCGGCCTTCGCGGGTGGGCTCGGCGCGACGGCGCTTGTCTACTTCATCGCGCAAAGCGCCAAAGCGGGGAAGTCTGGGACAACGATGCTCTTGGCGGGCATCTTGGTGAACGCCATTGCGTCGGCGCTCGTGACGTTCTTGAAGGCGCTCGTCACGCCCTCCACAGGTCAAGCCCTGTTGCGTTGGCTAACGGGCTTCGTCGACTTGCCCAGCGTGACCGTGCTGCTCACAACGACGGTGTACGTCGCGGCGGGCTCTCTTTGGCTGCTGCGCGACGCCGGGCGGCTCAACGTGCTGGCCTTGGGCGACGAGGCCGCTTCGAGCCTGGGCGTCGACGTGCCAAAGCTCGAAAAGAGGGTGTTTTTGGCGGCATCGCTGGTGGTAGGTGCCATTGTCAGCGTAACGGGCCTCATTGGCTTTGTGGGCCTCGTGGTGCCCCACGCGGTGCGGCGCTTCGTGGGCGCCGACCAGCGCGCGGTATTGCCCCTGTCCTTCGTGGTGGGGGCCCTCGGCCTCGTGGCGTGCGATCTGGCATCGCGGCTTTTGTTTCGACCCCTCGGCACCGAGCTGCCCGTGGGCGCCGTGACAGCCATGATCGGGGGCCCGATCTTCCTCGTGATCCTGCGACAAAACATGAGGTCTTAGCGAGTCATGCTGGAGTCCTTCGAGCCCTTTCCAACCCTTGAAACCGCGCGCCTCAAGCTGCGCCGTCTGACCCTCGCCGACGCCCCACGCATGTTCGAAATCCACACGGATCCGGCCGTCGGACGTTACCTGAGCCGGGAGCCGGACCGGGAGCTCGGGCAGATGGAAGAGCGCCTGAAGATCGTGGAGGACGGCGTCGTTTCACACACGTCCATCCGCTTCGCGCTGGAGCGCAAGGACACGGGGCTTTTGATCGGATCGGGCGGCTTTTGGCGCTGGAACAAGCCCCATCGCAACGCCGAGATAGGCTACGAGCTGGCCTCCGATCAATGGGGGCAAGGCCTGATGACCGAGGCGCTATGGACGATCCTTCGCTTTGGCTTCGAGCACATGGACCTGCACCGCGTAGAGGCCAATACCGATCCGGACAACCTGGGTAGTCAGGCGGTGCTCAAGAAGCTCGGGTTTCGGGTGGAGGGGCGCCTGAGGCAGAACTGGCACTATCGCGGCGTGTACACCGATTCGACGCTACTCGGCTTGTTGGTGGGGGAGCTCCCGGAACAGGCGCCCGGGAGGGTCTCCGCTGAGACTACGGCTTCTTGACGACCTTCTCGATGGCGCAGGCGACGCCATCCACTTCCACCGGGACGCGAGAGCCATGTCAAGGCCTGTATCTACCGCGTGATTCAACACCTCTTCACGAGGAAGAGTGGATGCCCACCCCAGGCGGCGCTACGCGCCGCCATCCCCTCCCAAGCGCCGTGCTCGGGCTTCGCCCTCCGCGCGGCGCGGGAGGGGGCGCATGGGGAGAGGTAGCAAGGTCGGTGCTCGTCGACCGCGCCTCACCCCCGTGGCCCCCTCTCCGCCTCAGTCGGCGGAGAGGGGGCACACGATGGGTTTGAACGCGCGGTTGCAACTCGCATCCGCTGTCCGTGCTCGGGGCGGATGAAGCGCTGGTCACGTCGTCGGGTCTCACGGCTTTGTCCGTCCTTTTGCGGTCGTGGTCATTGCCTCGCTCAGCTCAGGCTGTACGGTCGGACGTGCTTTCGAAAACGGTTCAGCCATTCGCCGATGCTACTCGCATCCCACGGGCCTGGAAACGTGATCTCGGTGCTTGAATTCGGCATGATTCCGCGGAGCATCGCGTCGGCTTGGACGTAGGCCTTCGGGACGTCCAGACGATTGATGTCTCCGCCCTCGGGCTTTTCGCCTGCTTGGATCACGCCGTTGTCGCCGAGCTTCGACACCACCACATACCCTTCCGTTGCAAAGCGCTCTCCCCAGTAACGTTCCGCTTTGCCGTGCAGGTCGGGGCCAAGCACCGTGAGCCAGTTGGCCGTGCGTACTTGGTCCTGCCAGCGGGGTAGAATCGCGCTGTAACCCACGTCAAAGCCGGGGTGACGACGCGCGTGGGCGTAGACTGTCTTGGGCCCTTCGACCACCTCGTACGCAAGCCAGGTGGCGTAGGTAAGACCTGCCGTCGCCCACCGCAAGCGCAGCAGGGAGGCGATGGCCAGCACCCGCCCTTTGAAGTCGTCGATAGGCCACGCCGGTGGAACGGTAAGATCCAGGTAGCCAAGCACCAGAGGTGGTCGCTCGGGAAGGTGAAAGTCATCGTCCGGGTCATCGAAATCCCGTGGCCAGGCGGAAGCCTCGTCGTCTTGATGCAGTGCGCTGGTCACGCACCCACACATATACGGCGACGCGAAATGGGGCTCGTCGGCACCGTTGCAGTCGACGCTGTAGTCCGCCTCCATGGCGTCCAGCAACGGAGCAAGCGGGCCGTCGTTCGCACCGGGCGGCCGCGGAACCATCGCCTGGAACGACTCCAGATGGTCCTTCGTGAAGGGCTCGATTCCAGCTATGTACGCGTGGTTCGTCTGCTTCAGATAGGGGCCTATCCACGCCGCAAGGTGCTCTATCACGGCTTGAATCCGCCGCCTGTCTTCGGGAGTCAATGGCTCCAGATAGAAGCGCGCTCCCAACGCGGGGTATACAAGAGGCGCGCCGCGAAACACAAGGAGCGGTTCGGGTAGCTCGATGGTCAACATGAGATCTCCGCCCTCTCGATGGGCACCGCGTCATGGTGAAAGCGAATGAGCATGTTAGTCAGAAGATCGAGCGAGGGTTGGCGCACCCAGGGCATCTTCTTCATCTTTACCCACACGTCGCGCTCGTCTACCTTCGTGCGGGGGAAGTGATGGCCCGCGTGCGACCCGGGGCCATACTGGAGAGACCCCGTCCCGTCGGCCAACGGGTAGTGTCTTACGATGAGAGTCCAACTGGAGGAAAGCGCCTCGGCCCAGTCCTGGTACTCCTTGGGAATGGCTCGCACCAAACGCAGGTGCATCGAAAAACCGCTGGCCGCTGGTTTGATCACGAGGGGAAAGTCAATGTGCGGCCACGCCTTCGGGTAGGTTACGTCGTCTTCAATCCATCGCTTCATGTCGACCTCGGTAATCGAAAGCGACGAATCGTCGACCGGAAACGCACCCCGAATCGCCATCGCGTCCACGGGCTGGTGAAAGCCCGAGCCGCGCAACTGCTCCACAAAGATCCGCATGGCAACGGGCGCTACGCCCGCCACAGGAACCTCCGCGTGGTACGTTGGACCGCGCTCTTCTTCTTGTTGAGGCTCTAGACCACGCTCCATCGAGCCTGCCCAAGGCGGAAAGATATCGCTGCCACACCCTCCATAAATCACCAGCTGGCGGAGCTGCGCGAGTGTACCGTTGAAGTAGGGAAGACGGGCCAGCTCGGCCGTTGCAACGTCGATCGTCAGGACCTGCGGCTCACCGCTCGCGCGGTAGGACAGCCGCAGATTGTGTTTCGCAAAGTCCATATAGTTCAGCACCGGCATGGCTATCCTCGTTTGCAGGGAGTGCCGTTGTCGCAGTCGGCACCGCAGCTTCCGCACGAAACCACGAGGGGAGGTTTCCCCGTTTTTGCGCGGCTCTGATTGTCGTACGCCTCGTATTGCTGTTTTCCGAAGGTGTCTTTCGGTCCTTTGACCTCCAGCAGTTGCCCATCCTTCATCATCCCGTCGGGGTACTTGATGCCATAAGCGCTTTTGCCGCCCTCACGGGCAAGCGCGTTGATGCCCTGCATTCGGAAGCTGCGTGCCCACCCCGCAACCGCAGCCGCGGTACCGGTAAGAAGCGTTAAAGCATCGAGAATTCCCCTGGCCATGTTCATTTCGATTACGGAGCAGCCGACTCCCTTTTGCAAGTCCACGAGCATGCCGATTGGGTCGGCGGTCCCTTTGGTGACCAGCATGGGCGCTTCGCGCGTAATGCTCTCGGCGAGCTTCGGATTTTGGTCAGCCAACTTCTCGAAGAACACATTGTTGAAGTCGTGTCCCTTCGTTTTGGGGTCGTTCGCGCACCAAGCCGCCACAGCGCTCACAAACGCAGCACACAACGCGTGCGCGGTGCCGTCAAGCGCGGCGGCACCAAACGCGGCGATCAGGTTTCCAAGGCTCTGTGGAGGCACACCGTCACCCGTTGCTGTTGGTCTTGTCGAGCGTGCGCGCCACGCCACCCCCCTCGACGCTCACGTCGGGCGACGCCGTCAACATCTCGCACATGCCCATGATCTTGTTGCTCATCACGCCGAGCGCCACGCCCGGTTGGTCGCCGTTGGAGAGAGCGGTCTTCCCCTTCTTCGTCCAGATGGATGTGCCCATGGTGAGGGTCTTGGTGGTCATGCCGGGGCCCAGTGTCGCGGACAGCGCCACGTTGGGGTACGGCATCGGCACCGGGCCCGCGGGCGTCGGTGTTTTGCACACGTCGTTCGGACCTTGCGAGACTGCCACGTGGCCGGAGGCCATGCAGGCGACCATTTTTCCAGCGCTGAAGAGAGGCATCACAATCTCCTGGCAAGTCGAGCAGCGGGCACACGCCTGCCGTGGCGCACCAAGCACCGACGTCAAACATGGGCTCACTCTCCCGAGAGAGCGAAGAAGGGCCGCGGGCGCATGAGTGGGCCCTTCCTCGCTCACTCCGAAGAGCGAACGTAGCTATCCGTCCGCCTCACCCACGAGGCGGAAGTCAATCAATGTGTCCGAGACAGTCCGGCCGCAGAGCTGTCAAACAAACAAGCGGAGGTGGCCAGGGTCAACCGTCCACGCGCGCACCGACAACAAGCTCGCGATCTCCCCCCAAGTCCCCTCTCCCCCTGGAGGGGGAGAGGGGCAGGGGTGAGGGAGCGAGGGTCAAAAGCCCATCACCTCCTGGCCGACGCCATCCGCACCCGCGTTATTCTGAGCGTTACCGTTCCCACCCAGGCCACCCGCACCGCCCGTGCCGAACTTCAACGTCGTGGCGCCGGCTTGTTCAGGCGGCGCGCCTAAGTGCGCTACCGCCACCGAGGGACCTCCAAGGCCACCACCACCAGGACCGCCGTTGCCTCCCTTTCCACCTTGGCCCCCCGAGCAAGCGTCGGAAGAGCCTCCACCGGTTTGGCTTCCCGCACCACCAAGCCCCCCCACGCCACCGGATCCACCTGCCTGCGAGTCACCCCCCGCCCCCCCATCCCCCCCCACACCACTCTGCAACGTGCAGTCGGTAAGGATCACGGTCGCGTTGACCGAGACTAGCGCAAAGCTTCCCCCCCCAGGTCCAGCACCGTCGCCAGGAAGACCGCCACAGCCGCCTGCACCACCTGCGCCACCGCTGGCTCCGGCTCCTGCCCCGCCCATGCAGATCGCGGCGCCACCTTTTGTCCCGCCGCCGCCGCCGCCACCTTGACCGACGGCACCAGGAAGTCCTGCCGTGCCGCTTGTGCCGGTGTAGCCGTTTGAGCTCAACGTGCCGGGACCCGTGGCGCCCACTCCCGGTGTGCCGGGCATGCCGTTGTCGCCGGGGTTGGCGCCACCGTTCGTGCCGCCAACACCACACGACCACCCCACATTGATCTCGCCTTTGCCACCTTGGCCCAATGCGCCAACGGGCAAGCCATTGGCACCATCCCCCCCATTCGCGTTGTTCCCATCACCCCCTTTTCCGCCGATAGAAAGCACACCCCCACAATCGTTCGTCGATTGCTTCGCACCCAAAATCGGCTCTGCATTCGTGCAAGCCTTCACTCCGCTATCCCCAGGGCCAGGCTGCATCGGCGCCACACTAGGCCCATCCGCCCCATCCACACCCTTAGCCCCATCGCCCGCCGTCATCGCACACCGCACAAACTCGGCGCCCACCCCATCCACCAGCACAGCCACGCTCGACCCACCCGGCAAGCTCGCGTCTTCGGCCTCAAACGCAACATCCTTCACCACAAGCCCGCCTGCCGTGCTCTTCACGGTCAACGCCACTTCATCGGCCGCAGCGCTAACGGTAGTTTTCCCTTCCGCCAACAAACGCCAGTCGCTCGCGCAGTCCAGCCCGCCGTAAATAGTAACCCCCTCGCTCACCGACACGGCTTCCGCAAACACCTCCGCACAAGCATAAACGCGCTTCGTCTCACCAGCCGCGGCAATCGCGGCTGCCAAGGTATCCAAAGGCTTCTCCTTACTACCCACCGCGCCCGTCGCGCCCAAGCTCGACGACGCAAACACGCCACAGCCGTCCTCCACCAAACCCAGCTCAGGGTCGCAATTGCCAACCATGCCGCCACCGCCGCCACCATCTCCACCCATCCCGCCACCGCCGCCGTTCCCTCCTGCGCCCCCCATTCCGCCGCCCGTTGTCGCCGACGTCACCGGGCAGTTTACAAACGCCGTCTCGCAATTGATAGGCACGTCTATCACGCATCCAATCCCATAACCGCCCAGCGCGCTTACCAACGAAACGCCCACGGCGACCTTCCACCCATTCAAGTGCTTCGCGCTCATCTTCTTGCTCCGCGTTTGAGGCGTATTCATCAGAAGCTCCCCTCCAACAAGATTCCAGCCTGCCGGTCTCCCACTACGGGCGTGGCAACAACGCCTGTGCCGGCTCCGCCCTCGGGTGCCCAGAGCCAGTATCCCGCTGTTGCCGCACCCACCACACCGGCGCCTACCAATGTCCAGAACGCGCCGTTCGCCAGGTTTTTTTGCCCGTCCAGCGTATCTCGCAGACCAGCGCAGCCCGCCGATTCGTCTCCACCCTCGCCGCAGCGCGGCGTGCCGGGCTCGGTCGACAACGCAGCTCGCTGTTCCTCCGCGTCGGAAGCCTTCCCATTGGCAAGGATCACCAACACCACGCCCGTGATGCCCAATGCCGCCGTCGCTCCACCGCCAGCCCACGCCACCGTCGTCTTGTCTGGCCAAGCCGAGCCTTTGGCGTCTACCGGGGGTAGCTGCCGCGAAGCGGTTGACCCGTTTGGTCCCGCGGCCGTGCTTGGCGGTTCTTTTGCGAGAGTAAGACGCACTTCCCTCGTTTCGCCGGCCCTCACCGTTACACGGCTCTCTTCTGAAACAAACCCCAACTCGCTGGCGCGCACCTGCCGGTCGCCGGGCTCCACGGCAAGACCTTCGGGAATGGCAACCGTACCCGCGCCATCCACCTCCACCTTTGCCCCCGCTGGCTCGACCGTTATCTTGAGCACACCTACGCCAGCCAGCGCGCGAAGGTACTCCGCCTCAATCGCTCCCCTCTTTTTCTTCGAGAACCCCACCGGCGCATTGTCCAACGCATACCGAAGATGTTCGAGAGCCTCCAACATCTTGCCTTGCCGAAGCTCGGCCTGGCCCATGTTTCCCGCCAAATCGTAGCTCTTTCGCAACTTCCATGCTTCTTCGAACGCGGCCTCCGCCTCCGCATTCTTACCGGCATCGTACAGGGTGTTGCCCTTTTCAAACCATGCACTTGCAACGGCTTCTCGATTGGGCTCTGTCGCAGCCGACGTTGCTGGCACCAACTGCGCGGTCATCAAGAGCCAGAGGGCGGGGCGAAGGCGAGCTATCATTCTTCAGGATCCTTCGGAAATAGTCGACCCGTTTGAGCGGGCGCGGCGGTCGATGGCGATGGCAATGGCTTTGGTGTGGTCGTCCCAACTTGCGCCCCAGAAGGCCGCGGTTTAAGCGCCGGCGAGCTTGCCGTCCGAACAGGCGTCGCCACTGGCGCGCTGCCAGCCACCGAAGG
>CAYLJT010000257.1:0-10261 GCA_964383995.1 uncultured Polyangiaceae bacterium | reverse complement strand
CCATCCTGCTCGACACCGCGGGTCGCTACACCACCGAGGCCGACGATCGCGACGAGTGGATCGCGTTCCTACAGATGCTGCTCCGTTACCGGAGCCGCCAGCCCATCAACGGCATCCTGGTCGCCATCTCGATCACCGATCTGCTCGACGCCAACGAAGCGCAGCTCGAGGCCATGGGCAAAAAGCTCCGGGCGCGTGTCGACGAGGTGATGACGCAGCTCCGCATGGTGGTGCCCGTCTACCTCTTGTTCACGAAGTGCGACTTGATCGCGGGTTTTTCGGAGTTTTTCGGCGATCTGCGCAAGAGCGAGCGGGAACAGGGCTGGGGCGCGACGCTGCGGCTCGACATGCCGAAGACCGAGCCCGCCCGCATTTTCGAGCAAGAGTTCGACGTCTTGTCGCGGCAGATCCACGCGCGCTCCCTCAAGCGGCTCGTGGGCGAGCGAAACCGCGAAGTGCGCGAGAAGATCTTCCAGTTTCCCCTGGAATTTGCGGCCGTGAAGCGCAACTTGGCCGAGCTCGTGGGCACCATCTTCATGGTCAACGCCTTCCAGGGCACGCCCATCTTCCGCGGCTTTTACTTCACGAGCGGCACCCAAGAGGGCCTGCCGATGGATCGCGTGTTGGCCCGCATGGGCCAGGCGATGGGCATCCCGCCCGTGCAGAACGCGGCGCAGCAGGCGGTCGAGTCGAAGAGCTACTTCCTGCACGACGTGTTCATGAAGGTGGTCTTCCCCGACGGCGACGTGGCCGCACGAAGCCAGTCCGAGATGCGTCGTCAGCAATTCATGCGCATCGCGATCAGCGCCGCGGCTCTGAGCCTGGCGACCGTCATCTCGATCCCGAGCATCATCTCCTTCCTCAACAACCGCGAGCTCGTGGCCACGGCCAAGGCCGAAGCCGAGGCGGCCGCTCAGGTCAATTGGGCGCAGGGCCCGGTCAGCGCGAAGCTCAAGGGCATTGGCCCCGTGCGCGAGCGCCTAGCCATGCTCGACGGCTACCAACAAGAAGGCACGCCGCTCAGCATGGGTTGGATGATGTACCAGGGCGACGAGATCGCCCGGCCGCTCGTGGCTGTGTACGTCAAGAGCCTTCAAGACGGCATGGTGGTGCCTGTGCGCACCAAGCTGGAAGCGAAGCTCAAGACGGCGACGGGCGATCAATACCTCGTCGATCGTGAGGTGCTGAAGACGTATCTCATGCTGTCCGACGTGGAGCACCTCGACGTCGATTGGGAGACGAGGCAGCTCACGCGCATCTGGACGGAGATCCTGCGCTCGTCCTCGGACATCAATGAGATCGAGCTCAAGCGCGAGCTCGCCAAACACGTGCGTTATTACCTCGAGCTCTTGAAGAGCGGGAAGGTGAAGCCCATTCCCTCCGACCAGAACCTGGTCGACAAGGTGCGAAAGACCCTCCAGTCGGTGCCCGTGAACAAGCGGTATTACGACCTCTTCGTCAATACGCTCATCGACGACACCTACACGCCCGAGGGCGACATCGCCGAGGAGAAGAAGTACCCGGCGTTTACGCTTCAAGACCTGTTTCCAGATCGCGAAGAGGTCATGAAGGTGCTCTCCAGCCAGCTCTTCGACAAGGAAAAGCGCTGGAAAGAGGTCGAAGGGCCTTATACCGAAAAAGGTCACTACGCCGTCCTGGTCAATATCAAGGAGGGCGCCGCCCTCTTGGAGCGCGAGGCTTGGGTCGTGCCGCTCACGCCCGACGAGCGGCCAGACAAGGTGCCTGTGAACCTGAAGCGCGTCGCCGAGGACTACGAGACGCGCTACATCATCTCGTGGACCGAGTGGATGAGCGACATCGTCGTGCGCCCGCCCGCGGACGTGCCCCAGGCGATTAACCTGTACAAGACACTGACCACGACGGAGTGGCCGATGCTGCGCATCCTGCGCGCCATGGAAGACCACACGCAGTGGAAGCGCGATCCGAGCGCCTTCGATGCCAACAGCAAGTCCAGCAAGGCGGCCGAGCGCGCCCTGGAGAAGAGGCTCAACCAGGCCACGGGGCTGCGGATCGACGTCGATATGCAGAAGATCGGCGAAAGACAGGCCATGGTGCCCGGGGTCTTCCGCAAGACGGTGGAATTTGGCATTCCTCAGGACACCAAGGCTGGAAAGTCGACGGCGCCCATTACCGACACGCCACTCGCCAAGTACATCAACATCCTGGAGAAGCTCCGCGGTGACATGTTGGAGCTGCGCGCCAAGAACCCCAACGTCGACGCGCGCGTCATGGCGCTCAACCTGCAAGACGCCGCCAAGCAAACAGACGCGTTGATTCAGCCGCTAGACGACAAGGGCAAAGCCATGCTCACGCCCCTCTTGCTCGTGCCCTTGAAGGTCGGGGGCATGCGGCTTACGGCCGGCGGCAAGTGGTTTTAGCGCTCCATCCCCTGCCTGACCTCGCGGCGCTGGCACGACGTCAAAGCCAG
Source organism: uncultured Polyangiaceae bacterium (assembly GCA_964383995.1). Taxonomy (GTDB): domain Bacteria; phylum Myxococcota_A; class Polyangia; order Polyangiales; family Polyangiaceae; genus CAYLJT01. Next base: position 7,812 of record CAYLJT010000257.1, on the reverse strand, counting down.
CTCGATCGGGAGGCCACTGCCCGCCTCCCGTTTCTTTACGAAGCCAAGCAAAAGAAACTGCTCGCCTCGCCGCACGGTTTTCTACGTGGCAGCGCGCCGCTTTTTTACGAGGTGCTGGCGGCCTTGCCCGAGCTCGGCGAGGGGCCCGACGCAGAGGGCATCATCGTCGGCGACATGCATCTGGAAAACGTGGGTGCCTTCCCCACCGACGACAACGTCGTGGTGCTCGACCTGAACGACTTCGACGACGCGACGACGGCGCCGCTGAGGTTCGATGTCCTGCGCGTCTTGACGAGCACGCTGCTCGTGGGCGCGTCGCTCGGGCTACCAGGGAAGGACCAGGTTGCCGGGGCGCGAAGCTTGTTCGCGGCGTACGCTGCGGTGATGGATCGGGGCGGCGCGGGTGTGCCGAGCCTCGTCATGCCGGCCCCCTTCGAAGGGTTGATGTCCCGGGCCTCGCGCCGCACCAAGCGCGATCTATTCGACCGGCGCGCGCCAAAACAGAACGGCGTTCGACGCTTCGAGAGGGGCAGTCGCTACTTTGACCTGCCAAGCGATGTTGCCAAGCACGTCCAGATCCTTTGGGACGCCTACGTGGCGGCCCTCGGGCCGCGCGCGCCGAAGGGCGCGGGCAAGCTCAAGGTGGTCGACGCGGCCCTGCGCGTGGCGGGAACTGGCAGCCTGGGGCGACTGCGTATCTCGTTGTTGGTGGCCGACGACCACGGTGAAGAGTTCATGTACGAGCTGAAAGAACAACGCCGCTCGGCCGTGGACAGCGTCGCCGCGGCGGACGGGTCGGAGGACGACGCCGCGCGCAGCGCCCGCGCGGCGAGGACGCTGATCGCCGCGCCGCCACGGCGTTTGACGAACGTGACAAGCCCCGAGCTCGGTGTTTCCTTCGTGGGTCGCAAGTTGTCTCCCGAAGAAGACAAGCTCGATCTGACCGCGGACACGATGCGCAAGGGCTTTCAGGAGGTGGTCAGTTACGTGGGATTCTTGCTCGCGCGGGCCCACCGGCGGGCGCTCGCGCGGCCCCCGAGCGGCGCCGTCGAGCCCTTCGCAGAGCCTTTGATCGAGCGCGCCACCTCGCTCGCGACGTTGTTCCACGGCATCTACCTGGCCTACGCGCGCATTTAGTTGATCCCCAGCTTCCGTCGAAAAACGACGGCACGCGACGGGCGCGGCGTTCTCGGCTATCATGAACTTCCGGAGAGAAGCCATGCCCGACAGCTATTGGACGTCCCCGCGGAAAACCCTCGAAGAACGCTATGTTCGGGTCGGCGATGTGGACAGCGATCTGCGCGAGCTGCTCGTCGACTTGACGAGCGCCGTGCAGCGGGGGGCGCCCCTCACGGAGGCTCACCGCGCGCTCATCGCGGCGTTCTCGGCGGCCGCCGCCGGACGTCCGTTCGACGCGGATTGGGCGCGGGCCCGCAATCGGCGCTTGGCGGACGAGGTGTTGACGCACCCGCAAGCGCGCGAGCTGCGAGCGAGCCTGACGCCGGCCGTGGCAGCCATTGTGGAGGAGGCCAATACCAAGGCGACGCCCGACGTGTTGACGCTCGAAGAGCTGCTCGAAACGGCGTTGGCGCGTCTCAGACGCTAAGCTTCATTCGGGCTCGGGGGTCATGGGGCCGAGGCCGCCGTAGAGCGCGCGTTGCTCGCTCGTGAGCTGGCGCGCCGCGGCGATTTCGCCGAGCACCGTGGCGCCCAGGGTGGCCGTGCGGGCGTAAGAGCCGTAGTCGACCTGGTACAGGCCAAAGCGCGGCCCAAAGCCCTCGGCCCACTCGAAGTTGTCGTACAGGCTCCAGTGGTAATAACCGCGCACGTCGGCGCCCTCGCCCTGGGCCTTGGCGATGGCCTCCAGGGCGCGCACGACGACCTCGGCGCGGCGGGGACCGACCTCGGTGGCGATGCCCGACTCGGTCACCGTCAAGGGCAGATTGGGCCAACGTTGGGCGAAGTCGCTCAACACCAGATAAAGGCCATTCGGGTCGTGCTCGTAGCCCATGGCAGGCACATAAAATGTCGGATCGAGGGGCGGCACGCAGGAGCCGATGTCGAACGAGCCATAGCAGGGTGTGAAGGCGAAGACCGGCACAAGGCCGTTCAAGCCCGTCACCCCCGCGCGGAAATAATACTGTACTCCGAGCCAGTCGAGCTTACCTTTCCAATCGGGGTGCTCTTCGTCCATGGTGCCATCGGCGTCTGCGTCGAACTTGCCCTGCTGCAAGGCCTCGACGAAGAGATACTGGTAGATCCACATCAACCGGTCGCGGGCGGCGATGTCTTCCGGGTTGTCGCTGACCTCGTTGCTGCGCGAGGCCACCCACTCTTGGGCGCCGTGCGTGAAGCCCACACTGGCAGCCACGCCGTCGCCGTCGGCGTCGACGGTGTCGGCGGCCTTCAGAGCGTCGTAGATGGCCACGTGACCTGACAGGTAGTTTTTGACGGTGGGCACGAGCTCCGCAATGGGATCGGGGATGAGCCCGTTTTTTCCAGGCGGAAACGAGCCGATGCCGTAGGCGCCGAGCATGTAGTTGATCGGCTCGTTCACCGTGCACCAGTCGTCTACCCGGTCGCCGAAGCGCTCGGCCAAGAGCTGTGCATGTTGACGGATCTCTTCGATGACCAGGGGCGCGCCGACCGGGTCGTTCCAACCGCACAGGTTCGTGTCCGTCGGGCCATTGGCGCAGTCCGGGTCGCGCGGGTCGTCGATCCAGATGGGGTTCGAGAAGTGGTGAATGGTCACCATCGGCCGAATGCCTTTGGCCAACAAGGCATCGATGAAGTCGCTGTAGTGTTGCAGGGCGGCCTCGTCGATTTGGTCGCGCACGGGCTCGATGCGCGCCCATTCCATGCTGAAACGGTAGGAGTCGACGCCCAGCGCAACCAACAGGTCGATGTCTTCCAAGGCCTTTGTGTAGCCGAGCGAAGCGTCCCCCACGAAGTCGGTGCCCTTGCCGAGGCCCTCTGGTTTTTCACCGGACCAGACCCACCAATCGGTGTTTGGGTTTTGGTCTTCGATCTGCGTGGCGGCGCTGGCCACGCCGAACCGGAAGCTACCCTTGCCAGACGGCGCGGACGACGAGCCCACGGCGGAAAACGTGATGGGCGCGGGGGGCGTGGTGTTGGCGGGCGCGGCGTCGTCACCCCCGCAGGCCAGGGCAGAGAGGGGGAGAGCGGCGACGGAGACCAAGCTGAAAAGGCGGGCGCGCATAGCTTCTTCCTACACCAGCCGGGGCCTTGCCGCCATAGGCCTCGACGACGCACCGCTCTTGTGCTCGGATACAACCATGGCTCGCCCGCGGCTCGTGGTGTTGATTGATAATGAGGCTCTGCCCGAAGAAGACGCGCGGAGCCTGTGGGAGCGGTTCAGTCAATACATGGACGACCACCCCGGCGATTTTGCAGGCTTTGCCGCGTCCGAAGGGGTTTTGTCGGTCAAGCCCGAGCACCGGAAGGGTCAAGCGGTGCTGGTCGTCACGAGCCACGGCGAGGCCGACGAGCCGTGAGCCCGACGGCGAGGGAGCGTTATCGTGAGCTGTCGGCGAGGGTAGATGCCTTTTTCGCCAAGACCCTAGCGCGCCACCAAGACCGCATGCAATGCGCGACTGGCTGCTTCGATTGTTGCCAGTCCGGTCTGACCGTGACCCAGGTCGAGGCGGCCGAGATAGCCGACCACCTGCGCCAAATGCCAGAAGAGCGGCGCGAGCAAGTGGCAAGGCGCGCAGCCAGGACCGAAGAACAAGGCTGCTCCGCCCTCGACGAACAGGGCCGCTGCATGATCTACGAAGCCCGACCGTTAGTGTGCCGGAGCCACGGCGTGCCCATCAAGACAACGCCGGAGAAAGGTCAACTGCCCTTGATTTCGTCGTGTCCAAGAAACTTTGGAGGAGGGGTAGACTTCGCGGCTGTGGCGCCGGACGCCGTGCTCGACCAGACCACCCTGTCTACCATTTTGGCGGCGTTGGAAGCCGCGCATTCGGCCGAGGTAGGCGTGCCGAGGGGCGAGCGGGTGGCGATTCGGGACCTCTTGTGCGGGAGCGGCGTGTCTCGCGCGTCGTAGTCAGGTCGCGGGGAGACAAATGTCAGGGCTTCGGGACGTCTGAGACATTTCGAGGCGAGTGCGAAGCGGCTGAAAAAATCGGAAAATTCGCTTGACGGGCCGGGGCCCCCTGCGCTCCGCTAGGTAAGTGCCGCTGAACAACCGCAAGGAGCCTGCGTTGGGGCGCGAAGGTGTCGGGGCCTGGGGCCGGCGCGCAGGTAGGCCTCTAGCGATCGAGGGGACTCAACACGCCAAGAGGACCTCGGTCGACGATGTGTGTGTAGATCATCGTGGTTCGAACGTCCCTGTGGCCGAGCAACGTCTGGATGGTGCGGATATCGGTCCCGGACTCGAGAAGGTGTGTTGCGAAGCTGTGGCGGAGGGTGTGGCAGGTGGCGCGCTTTGGGATGGCCGAGGCGCGGACCGCGTTGGTGACGGCCTTTTGAACGGCCGATTCGTGCAGATGGTGGAGCACCTGGCGGCCCGTCGTCGGGTCGACGCAGGGCCGCGCGGCGGGAAAAACGTATTGCCATGCGAGGCTCTTGCTCGCCGAGGGCAGCTTGGTGCAAAGGGCATCGGGGAGGTCGACCTCACCTCGTCCTGCGGCAAGCTCAGTCCTGTGGCGCTGGGCGACCGCGTCGAGCTGGGCGCGAAGAGCGTTGCGGATGCCGGCGGGAAGCAAGGCGGGCCGGTCGCGTTGGCCTTTGCCTCGGCGAATCAAAATTTGGCGACGCTCGAAGTCGACGTCTTTTACGCGGATCGAGAGGGCTTCCATCAAACGCAGCCCGGCGCCGTACAGCAGCTCGCCGATGACGCGGAAGGGTGGTTCGAGGTGTTGGAGAAGCGTCAGGATTTCGCTCCGCGACAGGACCGTTGGAAGACGAGCGGGTTTGCGAGCGAAGACGAGTTGATCGAGACGCGGCATGTCCAGCTCGAGGACACGTTTGTACAGAAAGAGCATAGCGCAGAGCGCCTGATTTTGTGTGGACGCAGCAACCCGTCGTTCCACGGCGAGCTGATTGAGAAAGGCCGTGACTTCGGCCGGCCCCATGTCGCGCGGGTGGCGACCGTGATGAAAGCGGACAAATTCCCGCGTCCACTGCACGTAGGCCTCCTCCGTCCTTGGAGAATAGCCCATGCGGCGGATCGTGGTGCGTACGGCTTCGATGAGGGTCATGGCGGTGCTCCTGAAGAGGAAGGTCGAGCGGGGGCGAGCGAAGTGTGGTGGCCGCGGTTGCGAGCCCCTCGTTGGATGAATCGACCCAGAGGTGGCGCCAGTTGCGCGCCGGGACGATTTTTTTTGATGAGGCGGAGGGAGCGTGCGGGTGGGGGTGCGCTCCGGTGTACTGCCGGTGGTGCTGGCGCAGCGCTTGAGGCGCCGAATTGGCCCAGGTCTACGAGCGAGTCGGCGTGTGCCAACGTGGCGCGGGGCGGTCTAAGGCCGGGAATGCGGGACTACGCTGGTCAGTCCATCTACGCCCATGGGTGGGATAGGTCGTCGTGGCGAATGCCGTATGAGGGGGGATGCGTAGTTCGGCCGTGTGCCACGGCGGTGTTTCTGGTCCGAGAAGGTTGGCTATGACGCGAGCCCGGCAGTCCAAAGGCAGTCCAGGTGGGTTTAGGCTCCTGGGGATGTGTTACCAAACCGGTGTTGGACGGAAGCCGTCTGTCGACGGTCCCAACTTGAGCACCAGAAGCCAACCGATGCCGAGGCAATTTGACCGCTTCGCCGACACGAGTGAGCGCTACGCCAAGGGAGCGGCCCTCGCGGCGGAGAGCGGGAAGAGCGCTCCTCAGCCTTTGAGCAGCCTACCGAGCCGGAACCCTGCCGAAGGCGTCCGTCAGATCGAATCAACGACACAGTACTCGAGCGACGGCTACTGCCAGAATCAGAAGCGCGGTCGCGAAAACGTCCGCAGCTCTGCCCGTGACATGAAGCTGCAACCGGTCAGTCGAACGCGGGGCGTTGGTGCGGGTCCGCCGCGGGCGCAATCTCATAGTGGTCGCGGGACGTCGTGGAAGGAAAGGGTGCGGGTGACGGTGCATCATCGTGAATCCTCCACACGCCATGTTGCAGCAACCACGCGCGTAACCCATGAAATCCGTGCCTAGTTGGGATGCAATTCACATGCAATCGTGTCGGCTGCGGTTCCACATCTACGACGACTTCGCGGGAGAAGTCCGCGTCCTAGGAGCGGCCGTTGTATGACGTCCGGCCGCCGCACAGCGTCGCGTAACCATCCGGTGCCCCGCACCGGTGACCCTGCTCCGCGAAGTGCGCTAGGTGAGCGCCTGAGAGCGCTTCGAGTATTGTACCCTCTAACAAGGGCTGAACTTGCAGCGCGAAGCGGAATCGCTGAACGTCAGATCGCCAATATCGAGCTCGGGGCCACATCCCGTCCTGTTCCATCGACGCTGCGGGCGCTTGCGACCGTCCTCGGCGTCTCAGCCGCCGAACTAGCCCCCCTGGCATATCGATCCCTTCCAGAGGATTCGTTGCCGCTGCTTCGGGTGTTCGAGGATCTAACTCCGGCGGAGCAATTTGTTGTTCTCAGTAAGTATGTGTTGGGATTGCCCGACGCGGTTACGGCCGCACGCGCCAGGATCACAGAGGAAGAAGTAGTTGCGATCGCCGAACGGGTGAAGGGCCGCCTCAGCGACGGCGCTCTGGCGTCCTTGGCGGCGTTGCTCGCCCTCCCGTCGACCGAGGAGATTACCACGTGGCGCGTGGCTCTCATGCGCACCAGGGGCATACAGATTGTAGCGTCCGCCGCGATTGTATGCGGGCTCGCGTGGCCAGCCGCAACGTGTGTTGCGGCGAAGAACCCAACGAACACAACGCAGCGCGCCGTCGACGATGAGAGACCACGCGTTCATGCTGACGTTCGTGACGGCGACTTGTCAGTCCCGTTCGCTGCTTCCGCTGCAACCGGAGGCGTCGGGGGTGCCGAGGCCGGTAGCAGAGTGTCGAAAATTCCGCCAGGATCGTCGAATGAGCTAAGGAGCGACGCCATAGTGCCATCTGTTGCGGCGGAAGAACTCAGAGACCGATTTGCGTGGATAGAGAGGTCTGACTTGTTTATCAACGCCGATGGCATTCCCGAGAGACGTGCGTCCGAAATCAAGCTCGGAGGACCAAGCAGCCATGGCAGCGAGCACATTGCTCCCCGTGTGGTTCATTCGTACTCGGAGTCCGGCGTCGAGTGCATTTTTGATCTAGATGGTCAGTTCATTCGCTGCGAGGTGCCCGCGATAGATCTGCGAATGCGTTGGCTCGGGTGGATCGATGATGCTGGTTGCTCCATTCATCGAAACGGCCACGTCTTTCAACTATTCGCGATGAGCTATCTTGGCGATGCCTTTTTCGTCCGCTGGCTCGAGTCCGGCGGCAGCTGTTCGACAGTTGGAAATCTTTGGGTGGTATTCTATAGTGAGATTGAAGAAGTGGCTTTTGAAGGCGCCTTGCGTGAGCAGTCGGGCCAGTTTCAGCTGTTGCGCGATCCGGCGTGGCCAGATGGCGTCGACGGTGCCCTACCATTTACGATTCGGCTCGCGCATGCGCGCTGACCTGGATCTGATAGCGAGACTCGCGGTGCCCGATCGTGGTCCGTCCAACAATGCGATGAACCCGACGGCTACCCTCCCTCGCTGCGCTCGGTCGGGTGCCGCGGGTTATCGCAAGTCGTTCGGTGCGCCGGGTCTACCTTAACGGTTGTTTTGTAAGTGGGATCTTCCCATGCCCACCGACCTTGCCATGATGGTAA